>NZ_JBLZPH010000096.1:0-19691 GCF_049199205.1 Shinella sp. M31
GAAAATGCCAGCGCCGGATAACGCTCAATAACGCCATGTCGATCACTCCATAGCCCCCGCTGAAAACATGCGAGGGAAGGTTGGAACATGGGTCAATTCTCAATGGAAATATCAGGCCACGCCGGGTCAGTTCTCAGTGGCAATCAACATGCGGATGAAACGCGCGACGTTTTCGGCCGTATTGGCAAGCGCGCCGGCGCTGACCGTCTGACGCTGGCCGAAGAAGGTCAGGTGCGGACCGAGGCTTGCAGCTGGCGCCGTTCCCCGTATGCCGTGACAGCCGGCGCAGCCGTGAAACGCAAAGAGCGGCTCGCCCTCGTGCCCACCGGTTCCGTTGCCACCGCCTGCGCGTGCCGCCAAGCTAAGTAGTCGGCAGGCTCCATCACGATGACCGAAACGGCCATCCGCGCATGGGACCGTTCGGCCAGCAGTTCCATAAATGACTTGTCGGCATTGCACAGCAGGATGAGCAATCGGCACCAGTGAGATCGGTGTAGCTGCCTTTAACGCCAAGTCAGGGGAAGAGCGGCTGGGTGCGGACCCACAGTTCCAGCGTCGTTTCCGTACCGAGCGTCGCCGAGCGATGTGGGAGATGCGACTGGAAGTGCATGGAATCGCCCTTGTTGAGGATATGGCGTTCGCCGCCCACCTCCAGCAACATGCAGCCTTCCAGCACGTAGACGAAGTCCTCGCCTTCGTTGTGCATGATCTCGGACACATGCCCCGGTGGCCGGCGCACCAAAGTAGGATGCAGTTTGGCACCGGGAAAGCCGGCGCCGAGCAGTTCATAGGTCCGCCTTACATCGCCGAGGCTGAAGGATTCTCGCTCGCCTTGCCGCGTCACCGAGCCGGACTGGCGCGGGGCCTTGATGAAGGCATCGACATGCGTGTCGAGCGCTTCGGCGATATTGCACAGCGAGGCAAGCGATGGCGTCGAGGTGCCGCGCTCGACTTGGGACAGGAAGCCGATGGAAAGTCCGACGCGCTCGGCAACCTGCTGCAACGTCATGTCCATTTCACGCCGACGTTTGCGTATCTTCTTGCCGACGCCCTCTTCCGCAACGCTGTCTGCCACGTCCTTCTTTCTCGCTTTCGCCTCTGGCGACATTACAACACCCGTGTACGGATCGGTTCGAAATCCGCCAAAATATGAGCCATGCCATCCGCAAAGTCGATGCACGCCATGGCGCTCGTCCAGGGAATTGCCGCGCTTTGCGCCGCATTGCTGCCCGCCATTTCGTACTCCTATAAAAATTTTACCACAAGGCTTTAATTTCTTTTGCATTGGTTCAATTTTTGAGCAACAACTTTGCGCGGTGAGGATAGAGCTCAAGGGAGGAGCCCCATGCGAATGCACAAGAACTGGACGATTCTGATGGCGACGGCGGCCGTGATCGGCGGGTTGCAGGCCGGCACCGTACTGGCCCAGGAGGAGCCGCAGACCGGTGGCGTGCTGCGTATTCTGGCGACGGGCGAGCCCGACCATATGGATCCGACGCTTGCCGGCATGGTGACGACGAACAATCTCATGCGCGCCATTTCCCGCCAGCTCGTCAGCTACAAAGCCTCCACCGATCCGACCGTTGCGATCACACCGGTCGGCGACCTCGCGACCGAGGTTCCGCAGCCGACCGATGAAGGTCTGACCTACACCTTCACCCTGCGCGATGGCGCGATGTGGAATGCGCCTTCCGGCGCGCGCCAGATCACCTCGGCCGACGTGGAGCGCGGTTTCAAGCGCCTCTGCAATCCGCATATGCAGGCGGCGACGCTCACCTATTTCACCGCCCTGATCTCCGGCCTGACGGAATTCTGCGACGGCTTTGCCAAGGTCGAGCCGACGCCGGCGGCGATGAAGGTCTATATGGAAGGCAACGACGTCTCGGGTATCGAGACGCCCGACGACAAGACCGTCGTCTTCAAGCTCAAGGAACGGGCAGGCGACTTCATCTACATGCTCTCCCTGCCGATGCCGGCGCCGACCGCCATCGAGACGCTGGACTACATTCCCGACAGCCCGGAATACCGCGCAAACTTCGTCGGCAGCGGTCCTTACACGCTCGGCGAATACACGCCCGATACCAGCCTGCAACTGGTGCGCAATCCGGCCTGGAAGGCTGACAGCGATCCGTTGCGCAAGGCCTATGTTGACGAGATCGACATCACCATGGGCATGCAGGCCGATGCGATCATGCAGCAGCTCCAGTCGGGCGACGGCGATCTGGCCTATGACATCAACGTGCCGACCGCGATCCTCTCGACGCTTGCCGCAACCGGCGATGAGAAGCTGACGGCCATGTCCGCCGGCAACACGAACTTCCTGTTCATCAACACGGTCTCGGACAACAACAAGGGCGCGCTGAAGGACCTGCGCGTGCGCCAGGCGCTGCAATATGCCGTCGACAAGGCCGCCATCGTGCAGCAATGGGGCGGTGCGGCAGTAGCAGAGCCCGCCAACGGCATCTTCGGCATCGGCGTGCTCGGCTACCACAAATTCGATCTTTATCCTTCGACGGATGCCAAGGGCGACCCGGAAAAGGCGAAGGCGCTGCTGAAGGAAGCCGGCTTCCCTGACGGCATCACGCTGAAGATGCCTTATCGCAACAAGGACCTGGAAGTGGCGACCGCCGCGACGATCCAGGCAAGCCTTGCCCGCGCCGGCATCACGCTGGAAATGACGCCGGTCACCGCGGCCGACTACTATTCCAAATTTATGACGAACCCGGTCAACACCAAGGACGGTACCTGGGACATCGCTCCCGTGGGCTGGACGCCGGACTGGGTAGGCGGTGCTGCGCGCTCGGTCTTCCAGCCGCAGTTCACCTTCGACGGCACGCACCAGACCTACAATTACACCGACTACAACAACCCGAAGGCCAACGAGATCGCCGCGAAGGCGATCAACGCCACGACGCCGGAGGAGACGGGCAAATTGTGGGCCGAGGTCGACGAACTCGTGATGGCCGATTCACCGGTCGTGCCGTTGATCGCCAACAAGAACCCGCGCTACCGCAGCGAGGCGGTCAAGAACTTCCAGCCCTATGCGCTGGGTGTCGAAGGCGACTGGACCAATCTCTGGCTCGAGCGCTGACCGTCTGAAACCGCAGCCGGCGCCGGACCGTGGTTCCGACGCCGGCCTCCTTCTTCTTTCGCAGGCAAACGGGTTCTGACTTGGCCATTCTCGAAGCGAAGGGTCTTACCGTCGATATTCCGACGGAAGACGGCACTGTGCATGCGGTGCGCAACGTCTCCTTTTCCATCAAGCCGGGCTCGCTCTTCGGCATCGCCGGCGAGTCCGGCTCCGGCAAGAGCGTCTTGACCCAGGCAGTGATGGGGCTCCTCCCCAACGCCGATATCGGCGGCGAGGTCTGGTTCGAGGGGCGCAATCTCATCGGCCTTTCCCAGGAGGAGATGCGGCGTCTGCGCGGCGGGCGCATCGGCATGATTTTTCAGGATCCGCTGTCGAGCCTGCATCCTTTCTACACCATCGGCGCGCAGATCGCCGAGGTGCTGCACGCGCATAAGACGATCAGCCCGGCGGAGGCGCGGGCGCGCGTTATCGACATGCTCGGCAAGGTTGGCATTCCGTCGCCCGCCGAGCGCTATGACGACTATCCGCACCAGTTTTCCGGCGGTATGCGCCAGCGCGTGATGATCGCCATGGCGCTGATCCTGAAGCCGGCGCTCGTCATCGCCGATGAACCGACCACGGCGCTGGACGTTACCGTGCAGGCGCAGATCGTGGCGTTGCTCGACACGATGCGCCGAGATTTCGGCACCACCGTCATCCTCATCACCCACGATCTCGGCTTGCTTTCGAGCGTCGCCGACGATGTGATGGTGATGTATGCCGGGCACAGGCTGGAATATGGCCGGGCGGAGGATGTTTTCCGCGCACCGGCGCATCCCTATACCGCCGGCCTTCTGCGGTCGACGCCAGCCAGCTACCGGCCAGGCACCGAGCTTGCGCCGATCTGCGGCCGCCCACCAAGCCTGCTCGCCACGCCCGCCGGCTGCGTCTTCGCTCCACGGTGCACGGAGGCCTTGCCGCGCTGCTCAAGCGAGCCGCCTCCACTGCGGCGCTACAGCGACGGAGTCGAAGCGCTCTGTTGGCTGGAGGAGGGCGCAAGCACGACCCGGCCGGCAATCAAAATTGCGACAACCGTCAAGAAAGCCGCACCGCCCGAGCCTGTGGCGGAGATTGAGGATGTGCGCCTGACCTATCATGTCGGCAGCTTCTTCGGCCCAAAGCGCGCTCTGGATGTGCTGAAAGGCGTCAACCTCACCATCGGGCGCGGCGAGACCATCGGGCTTGTCGGCGAAAGCGGCTGCGGAAAATCCACGCTGGCGCGCATCGTTGCCGGGCTGGTGCCGGCCACTTCCGGCCGCGTGCGCGTGCTCGGCCGCGACATGGGGGCGCTTGATGCCAAGCAATGGCGGGACATGCGCCGGGAGGTCCAGCTCGTCTTCCAGGACCCCTTTGGGTCGCTCAATCCGCGTCGCCGTGTCGGCGCCATCATCGGCGATCCCTTCCGCCTGCATGGCCTTGCCAAAGGCGAGGAACGAAAGGAAAAGGTGCGGCACCTGATGGAACGCGTCGGGCTCAACCCCGAGCACTACAATCGCTTCCCGGCCGAATTTTCCGGCGGGCAGCGCCAGAGGATCGGCATCGCCCGCGCGTTGGCGCTCAATCCGGCCCTGATCATCTGTGACGAGCCGGTTTCCGCCCTCGACGTTTCGATCCAAGCGCAGGTGCTCAACCTGCTGCGCGAATTGCAGCGCGACCTCGGCCTGACCTATCTCTTCATTTCCCATGACCTTTCGGTGGTGCGCCATGTCTGCGACCGCATCGCGGTGATGCAGGGCGGCCGCATCGTCGAGATAGAGACGGCCGAGCGGCTGTTTGCCGATCCACAGCACGATTACACGCGAACGCTGCTGTCGGCCTCCAAGACGCTGCCGGCCTTTGCGGAAGCCGGCCGCCGGTCGCTGGTCGAAACACAGGTGGCATCATGAGCGACGTGACGACGAACGAAACCGCGCCGCAGACTGAAATTATCCAGCGCGGCTCCTTCGCGCTGACGGTGCGGCGGCTTCGGCGCGACACGGCCAGTATCGTGGCACTGTGCGTGATTTTCGCGATCCTCGTGCTCGCCATCGTCGCCCCCTGGGTGGCTGATATTACCGGCCATTCGCCGATCGAGCAGTTTCGCGAGACCGGCCTGTCGCCGGCCGGCATTCCGGTCGGACCGGGCAGCGAATTCTGGTTCGGCACCGACCAGCTCGGCCGCGACGTGCTGGTCCGGCTCGCCTATGGCGCGCGGGTGTCGCTGCTCGTCGGCGTCTTCGCCTCCCTGCTCGCCTCGCTTATCGCCGTCGTCGTCGGTACGACGGCGGGCTATTTCGGCGGCACGGTCGATCTGGTTCTCAGCCGGTTAACCGACCTCGTCATGAGCGTGCCCTTCCTGCTCTGCGCGCTGGCGCTCGTCTCCGCCTTCGGGCCGAGCCTGACACTGTCGGTCGCCGTCATCGTGTTCTTCAGCTGGGCACCGATGGCGCGTGTCATCCGCGGCCAGGTGATCTCGCTGCGCCGGCACGATTTCGTGCTGGCCAGCCGCTCGCTCGGTGCGGGATCGCTGTCGATCATGGTGGTCGATATCCTGCCCAATCTTGCGGTGCCGATCATCGTCTACACCACCATGCAGATCCCCAATTCCATCGTCTTCGAGGCGACGCTGTCCTTCCTCGGCATGGGCATCGTGCCGCCGACGCCCAGCTGGGGCGGCATGCTGGCGGATGCATCTTCCAACTCGCTCTATCTCGTCGCCTGGTGGCTGATCTTCGTGCCCGGTACGGCGCTGCTCATGACGACGCTCGCCTTCAACATTCTCGGCGATGGGTTGCGCGATGCGCTCGACCCGAAAAGCGCCCGCACCATGCGCCGTCTCAAGCGTCGGCCGAAGGCAGGAGCCAAGCCATGATCCGCTTCCTTTCCCATCGTATCGGTTTTGGCGCGGGCGTTCTGCTCGTCCTCTCGGCCTTCGTCTTCTTCCTGTTCTTTGTCGCGCCCGGCGATCCCGCTCGCATGATTGCCGGCGACAAGGCGACGGAAAGCCAGCTTGCGCAGATCCGCAAAAATCTCGGCGTCGACCGGCCGATCGTCGTGCAATACGGCGCCTTCATGCAGAAAGCACTGTCGGGCGATCTCGGTTTCTCCTACCGCAACCAGCAGCCTGTCGCGCCGATCATCCTGCGGCGCATTCCGGTAACGCTGTCGCTTGTGCTGGGCGGGGCGCTGCTGTGGCTCTCCATCGGCGTGCCGATCGGCATCATGTCGGCGCGGCATGTCGGCAGCCTGCGCGACCGGCTGGGTCAGGCCTTCATCCTCGTCGGCCTCTCGTTTCCGACTTTCGTGCTCGGCATGATGTCGCTCTACCTGCTCTACTTCATGCCGAAACAGGCCGGTTTCACGCTGTTTCCCGCCGGCGGCTACAAGGCGCTCTCGTCCAATCCCGCGCTCTGGGCCTGGCATCTAGCTCTGCCGTGGATGACGCTGGCGATGACTATGGCGGCGATCTATGCCCGTCTCACGCGCGGACAGATGCTCGACGTGATGGGCGAGGATTATATCCGCACCGCCCGCGCCAAGGGGCTGACCGAACGCCGGGTGGTCTGGAAGCACGGCATGCGCGCCGCGCTGACGCCGCTCGTCACGCAGCTCGGTGCCGATATCGCTCTTCTTCTGGGCGGCGTCATCGTAATCGAGCAGGTCTATGGCTTGCAGGGCGTCGGCGCGCTCGCCGTGCAGGCGGTCGCCAATCAGGACCGGCCGATCATCATCGGCGTCGTGCTGCTCGGCGGCCTGTTCATCGTCATTGCCAATATCGCGGTCGACCTGCTTTACGTGCTGCTCGACCCTCGCGTTCGTTGAGTCCGTCGCGCGTAAGGCGGCAAAAAGGAAATTTTGATGATCGTCTCCGAATACACCATCCCTGGCTTGCATGTGCGCGATCATATCGTGACCGTGCCGCTCGACTGGTCGAAGCCCGAGGGCAGAACCATCGAATTCTTCGCCCGCGAGGTGGTCGATCCCGCCCGCAAAAACGAGGTGCTGCCGCTCCTCTGTTTCCTGCAGGGCGGGCCCGGCGGCAAATCCCCTCGTCCGACGAAGAGCAGCCCCTCTTGGCTTGCCAAGGCGCTGAAGACGCACCGCATCATTCTACCCGACCAGCGTGGCACCGGCCGCTCAACGCCAGTCGACGCGGCGACCATTGCCGGATTCGACGGTGAGGCCGGAGCAGACTACCTCGCCTGCTTCCGCGCCGATTCCATCGTCGACGATCTCGAGCATTTCAGAAAAACCACCTTCGGCGGAGAGCGCTGGCAGACGCTGGGCCAGAGCTATGGCGGCTTCCTGACGCTGACCTATCTCAGCCGCGCGCCAGAAGGCCTGTCCGCCTGTTATGTCGCCGGCGGCATCCCGAGCCTCGATCCCTCCGCGGACGAGGTCTACCGCCACACCTACCCGCGCGTGCGCGCCAAGAACGAGATTTTCTACAAGCGCTATCCAGACGACAAAGCGCTGGTCGCCCGCATCGCGGATTTCATCGACGCCAATCCCGTCACGCTGCCGGATGGTGACCGCCTTTCGGTACGCCGTTTCCAGAGCCTCGGTCTCGATTTCGGCATGGGGCCGGGCTTCGAGAATATCCACTGGCTGCTCGACGAAGCCTTTGCCGCGCCGGACCGCCTGTCCGACCAGTTTCTCGGCTCGGTCATGCAGGCCACGGCCTATCACGGCAATCCATTGTTCGCAGTGATCCATGAGGCGATCTACGGGCAGGGCGAGGGCGCGACCGCCTGGTCGGCCGAGCGGCTGCTGGCGGAATTCCCGGAATTCGACGTCAAGGCGAGGCCGCTGCTCTTCACCGGCGAGATGATCTATCCGTCGATGTTCGAGGAGGTGGCGCTGTTGAAACCCTTCCGCACCGCCGCCGAGGCGCTCGCCCGACGTCCGCGCTACAGCCAGCTCTACGACAAGGCCCGCCTTGCCGAGAACACCGTGCCGCTCGCGGCGGTCGTCTATCACGACGACATGTATGTCGATGCCGGCATCTCGCTTCAGACCGCAAAGGCCGTCGGCAATCTCGATGTCTGGATCACCAATGAATTCGAACATGACGGCATTCGCCAGTCGGGTGCGGTCTTCGACCGGCTCGTCGCGATGGTGGCCGAAAAGGGCGGTCCGCTGAAGACCAGCCGCTGAACGAAAGTAAAAGATATGACGATAAATGACCGTGCGCCGGTGCTTGCGGCGCTTCGCGGCTGGCTCGACGCGTCCGCTTTGGACGGACTGATCGTGCCGCGCACCGACGCCCACCAAAGCGAAGTGACGGCGCCGCGCGACGACTGCCTGCGCTATATCAGCGGCTTTTCCGGCTCGGCCGGTTTGGCCTTGGTGTTGCAGGACCGGGCGCTCATCTTCGTCGATGGGCGCTATCAGGTGCAGGTGCGTCAGGAGGTCGATCGCTCGCTCTTCGACGTGCATCATCTGCATGACGATCCGCTCGATCGATGGCTCGGACAACATGCGCAGCGCGGCTGGCGCATCGGCATCGATGCTATGTTGGTGGGCGGGAGCCTTTACGATCGTCTGGTTACCGGCTGTGCCGCCGCCCATGCGGAGCTGGTCGTGCTCGAGGCCGATCCCTTCGATGCGGTGTGGCGCGATCGTCCGCCCCGTCCGCTGGGCGCGATCAGGGCCATGCCGCCGCAGGTGGCCGGGGAAACCGCAGCGCACAAACGGGCGCGGATCGCCGAAGGCATTCGGCAGCGTGGCGCGGCCCTTCTAGTCGAGACGCTGCCCGACAATATAGCCTGGCTGCTCAATGTGCGCGGCTCGGATGTCCCGATGAACCCGGCGCCGCATTCCTTCCTGCTGCTGGGCGCGGACAACGATCTGGAATGGTTCGTCGATCGCCGCAAGCTTGGCAACGACCTCGACGCCTATGAACTGGGCAGCGTGACCGTGTCGCCGCCAGAGCGCTTTCTCGACCGCCTTGCCGAGGCGACAGCGGAAAAGACCGTGGTGATCGACGCGGATTTCGCCCCACAGGGTGTGCGAGCCGTCGTGCTTGCAGCCGGTGGCCGGATTGCGCCGCAGACCAGCCCGATCACCCTTGCCAAGGCGATGAAGACGCCGGCCGAATTGCAGGGGTTTCGCGATTGCCATCTGGAGGACGGCATCGCCGTTACCGAGTTCCTTGCCTGGCTTTCATCGGAAGTGTCGGCTCGAGAACAGAAAGGGCATCCGCTAACCGAGCTGGAGGCCGAAGCCCAGTTGATGGCTTTCCGGAAAGAGCGAGCAGGCTTTCTGGAGTCGAGCTTCCGCACCATCTCCGCTGCCGGCGCCAATGCCGCCATGTGCCACTATGCGGCGAGCGCCGACACGAATGCGCCCATCGACACGGTAGCCCCCTATCTGGTGGATTCCGGCGGGCAATATCTCAACGGCACCACCGATCTCACCCGCACCGTCATGCTGGGCGCGCCGACGGAGGAAATGAAGATCGCCTACACCGCCGTGCTCAAGGGCTTCATTTCCCTGATGTCCACACGCTTTCCAGTGGGAACGCAGGGCCACCAACTGGATGCCTTCGCGCGCCGCCCACTCTGGGATGCCAGCCTCGACTATGACCACGGCACCGGCCATAGCGTCGGCCATAATCTGCTGGTCCACGAATATCCGCACCGCTTCGACCGCAAGCCGAATCTCCACGTGCTGGAGCCTGGCACCATCATGACGGTGGAGCCCGGCTACTACAAACAGGGCGCCTTCGGCATGCGCATCGAAAACCAGGTGGAAGTGGTGGCGGACGGTCCGGGGTTCTGTCGATTCGCCTCGCTGACGCTTGCACCTATCGATCTCACGATGGTCGACCTCGATGCGCTCAGCCCTGGCGAAATCGCCTTCCTCGACGACTATCATGTCCGCGTGCGAGAGGCACTTCTCGCCCATATCCGCCCGCAGAACCTAGCCTTTCTGCTTGCGCAGACACGGCCGGCTGTCGAACAGCGCGAGGCGGCACGTTGACTGCTATGCGGAGGCGGTGTTGTGCCGACGCGCCAGAAGCGCGAAGAGTATACTGAGCATCCCACATAGGCTCGCTAGCCGGGCGGTATTTCCAAGGACGTGCCGATGGCCTCGTCTTTCCGGCGCGGCTCCACGCGAACGATACCGCCCTTGAAGCGCTGGCGTACGATCTCGCCCAATTCGGCGAGGGTTTGAGCTCGCCATTTCCAACCGCGTCGCAGGCGGCATCAAGAGTGCGCCCGTCCGCGTCGTCACCGTCACCGTTCGCATACCCGAATCTGAGGACGGCATTCACTTTCAACGGCTGCCTGCCTTGTGCTCTTCGGCTGGACAGGGCGGATTCTGCGTCGCCTGACCACGTATCTGCCACTTGTCATGCGGCAAATGCTGGGCGCGAAGTAGCCGTTGCGCGAGGGTTAAGGGCCGCACCCTCGATCCTTCAGCCTAACGGCTGCGCCTTTCCTTGCGCCACGCGAGCACCGTTTCGACGTCTATCTTGCCGCCGCGCGGGCCGTGGATCGTGACGGAGCGGGAGGCGGCGGCGATGGAAAAGTCCAGCGCTTCCGCAAAGGCGTGCCCCTGTGTCAGGCACCAGGTCAGCGCCCCGCCGAAGGTGTCTCCGGCCCCCGTTACGTCTACCACGTCCACGGAATAACCGGCCGCCTGCAGCAGCGTCTCGCCGTCGAATGCCTCGGCGCCATCGGCTGCCTTCGTGCGCACCACCCAACCTATCGCATGCTGGCGTATCCATCCGCTGATGCGGGCCATGTCGTCGTGGCCGAAGGCGGCGCGAAAGCCGACCTCATTGAAGATGACGACGGCCGCGCCCGAGAGATAGGGCATGTCTTCCGGCGTGCAGCCGCCGACATCGAGATCGAAGATGGCGCGGCGGCCGTGGCGGCGCAGGTCGGCCAGCAGGTCCGCCTGCTTCAGCACACCCGCGTCCGTTTGGCTATGCAGCCGGCGCGCACGGTAGAGCGTCGTATAGAGAAAACCCTGATGACGCAGGGCTGCGAGTGTTTCTTGTGCCAGCCACATCGGCGGCTCGCCCATCTCGACCGTCAGGACGACATGCTCGCCGTCGATCAGGAAGATCAGGTTGCGCGATTCCGCAAGGGCGGGGTCGGTGAGCATGTGATCGACACAAACGCCGTTCTGCTGGAGGTCCTCGATAAGCTGCCTCGACAGCGGACTGTCGTTCAAGAGGGAAATGAACTGGGTCGCCCCGCCCAGTGCTGCATGCACGACGGCAGCATTGGCGATGGAACCGCCGATTTCGGCCGGCAGTTCCTGCACCATGCCCTTGTCGGCGCGGCCGGGCCAGCGGTCGGCGGTGTAATACTCGTCGAGCGCCACGTCTCCGATGAAGAAGGCCGTCATGCTGCGGTCCCGTCGTTTATCCGGATTTGGCGTGGCCCACCCGTCACCGCGATCCAGGGGCTTTCGCCGAGGCCGCAGACGGCCATCCAATAATAGGGCGTGGCGCGGGTGGCGCCTCGACAGGCGTCGTGCCAGACGTTTTTATACATCACAACGGTCTGGCCGGGCACGATGATGAAGGCCTCGATATCATTGTGATCCGGCGCATCGGCGTCGGAGGCCGGTGCCACGGCGAGGACGATCGGCTCGGCAGCGCAGAACAGGGCCTCCTCGGTCAGCGGGTGCCGCTCCATGGCAGTGCAAGACCAGGGCGCGCTGCCGCCGCGGGTCATGCCGAGGTGGCCCGAACCGTCAATCAGCGGCGTGCGGGTAAAACCGTCGTCCCAGCCATCGCCCTTCGTCCGGATCACGTCGGGGTCTGCATCGCCGGCGAGATCGTAGACCTTGCCGTAGCGCGCGAAATTCTCGGCCGTAACAGGCCGTGCGACGACGGGGATCATGCGGCGCTCCGTACGGCGCGGACGGCGCGCATCAGACGGGCGACGTGGGCCGCCTCGACGCGACCGGTATCCTTATGGTCGTGCTTGAACCAGCTCCCGACGATGGCGCCATCGGCGTGCGCCAGCTGTTCGGCGGCATTCGTTTCGGTCAGGCCCGCACCGATGAGGAGGGGAACGCCGTCACCAGCCGCGGCACGGAAACGGGCGACCTTGTCCATATCGGTCGGCTGGCCCGTGGCATCCGATGTCACCACAAGGCCGTCACAGCGCAGGGCCCCCAGCCGCACATCCTCTTCCTCCGGCCGACCGGAAAGGACCGGCTGATACTTGAAGCGCACGCCACCGAGCAGCAGTGCGGAAACGCTTGCCCGCCGGGCCGCGAAATCGGCTGAGAAGGTGGCATCATTTTCCGGCGGCAAATGGCCAGCGACGGAATCGACCTGGATGAAGGAAACCGGATACTGCCTGGCCAACGCGAAAGCGCGCTTGTCGTCGCGCAGCACGTTGACGCCGATCTTCGCGCCAAGTCCAAGGCCGCTCAGCCGGCCGAGCACGCGCTCGACATCATCGGCATCGCCAAAATAGTTTTCCACCACCAGCCCGTCGACGCCTTCGCCGGCCATGATGCGAGCCTCTTCCTCGGCCTGGGCGAGCTTTGCCGCGGGGCCGTCACCGGCAAGATGGAGCATGCCGAGAATGGGTTTCACGATGCCGAAGGTGTCACTGAGACGGTTCATGTCGTTTCTCCTGCGTCGCGCCGCCTCAGGCAGGCGCGGTATCGCGCCCCCAGCGCGTTGCGAATTTCATTTGGACCGCCGGCGCGTAGACGATCGACGTGCGTTCGACCAACCGGTCGTCGGCGTCGAGGACGTCGCCGCTGGCGCAAAGGTAGCCGGGCACGTCCGGTGCCGGGCCGAAGACCTCCCGCAGGCGCTTCGACGGCGGCACGACGGTCAGCAGCAGTTCCGAGCGGAGCGGATGGCGGTCATAGTCGCGGCGCAATACCTCATAGAGCGATTGCGCCGCGAAATCGTAGGTCTCGAGGCCGGGATAGAGGGCGAGGTCGAGCTGGGACGTATCGACGTTGAGCCAGCTCACGGTCGCCTCGTTTGCCAGGCCGCGGGCACGCACCAGAAGCAGCTCGCCGCCTTCCACGCGATGCTCGAGCACTTTCGTCACGGGACGTTGCCCCTGGCGCCGGGCGAGTTCGGTAAAACTGCCGAAGTTCCAGATATTGTGGCTGATCGGCCGGTGCGAGACGATCGTGCCCCGACCGCGCACCTGCTGGACCAGACCTTCCGACACCAGAAGCGCCATCGCATTGCGCACGGTCGTGCGTGCGATGCCGAACTGGTCGCGCAACTGGTTCTCCGAGGGAATGGATTCTCCCTCGGAGAAGTCGCCGCTCAGGATCGCGGCACGCAGCGCCCGGTAGAGCTGGCGGTAGAGCTGTTCGCTCGAATAAGCATCGAGGCGAAAGCGCGACAGCCGGTCGTCCGGACGTTCGCCCGCGGCATGGGCGTCTGGTGTGGAAGGTTGGGTCAAGGCAGGCTCCGGAAATGCTGGATTACTTCGTGGCTCCGTTTATCTTGAACTCTTCCACACCGGCTTCTTTCAAGCCGTAACGGTCGAGGATCTGTGCATAAGTGCCATCGGCCTTCAACGCGCCGAGTGTGGCGTGCACGGCATCGCGCAATTCGCCATTCGCCTTGGCGAAGGCGATGCCATAGTGGTTGACGTCGCCGACCGCGCCGATCTGGTAGAACTTGCCCGGCTCCTGCTTCATCAGGTCGAGCAAGCCTTCGAGGCCGATGACAGAAGCCTGGGCGCGGCCCTGGCGGATCTGCATGATGTGCTCGGCCTGGGTCGGGATCTGGATGACGGTGATCAGCTTGTCGGCCGGGCAAATCGACTTACCGAGCTCCTCAGCCCAAGTGACCCAGCTCGTGCCGGTGGCCACCGCGACCGTCTTGCCGCAGAGATCGGCCTCGGTCTTGATTTCGCCCTGGTGGTCGATGCTCGAATAGAAGACATTGCCCGTCTTGAAATAGTCGATGAAATCAAGCTGCGTCTGGCGCTCCACCTTGTCGGAGAACGCCGTGATGATCATGTCGGAACGGCCGGTGACGACCTGCGGGATCAGCTGCGGAAACTCGACGTTCTGGAATTCCGCGGAGAGGCCGAGACGCTCGGCGATCGCCTTGGCAAGGTCGATGTCGAAGCCCTTCAGCTCCGTCGAGCCGGCGTCGTTGTATTCCATCGGCGGGTAGGCCAGGCTGATCGTGACGTTAAGCTTGCCGGCGCTGCGCACGGCTTCGGGCAGGGCGGCGGCAAGCTTTTCGTCGCCGGCCGCCTGCGCGACGCCGGCAAGACTGAGAAAGGTGGCGGAGGCAAGCCCCAGGACCATCGGCAGGATTGTCTTCATTGTCCGTACTCCCATTGTTGGACGAAGGAAAAGGTTAGGCGAGCACGCGGCTCAGGAACGAACGCACGCGTGGATCGGTCGGGTTGCTGAGGATCTCGCTCGGCACGCCCATTTCGCGGATTTCGCCGTCGATCATGACCACGACCCGGTCGGCCACTTCGCGGGCGAAGCCGATCTCGTGCGTGACGACGATCATCGTGGTGCCCCCGCGCGCCAGTGTGCGCATCACCTCCAGCACCTCGCCGACGAGTTCCGGGTCGAGTGCCGATGTCGGCTCGTCGAACAGCATGACGCGCGGTTCCATGGCGAGCGCACGGGCGATGGCGACGCGCTGCTTCTGGCCGCCGGAAAGCTGAGAGGGGTAGCTTGCGGCCTTGCCTGCCATGCCGACCTGCTCCAGCAGTTCCATGGCGCGGGCCTCCGCCGCAGCGCGCTTCAGGCCGCGCACCACAATCGGACCCTCGATGACATTGCCGAGTACGGTGCGATGGGCGAAGAGGTTGAAGTGCTGGAAGACCATTCCGAGCTGGCTTTGCTGCGCGCGCAGGCGCTTGACCGGCAGTTCCTGCAGGGCGCCGCGGCTGAGTTCGTAGCCCATGATGGCGCCGTCGACCCAGACATAGCCGCCGTCGGGCGTTTCCAGATGGTTGATGCAGCGCAGGAAGGTGCTCTTGCCGCTGCCCGAGGGGCCGAGGATGCACAGCACCTCGCCATGGGTAACGTCCAGGTCGAGCCCCTTCAGGACCTCGTGGGCGCCGAAACTCTTGCGGATACCCACCGCCTTGACTGCGAGGCTCATGCTTCCTCCGGGGTGGCCCGGCGGCGCGCCCAGACCTTGAACCAGCTGCTTCCGGCGGTGGCGTTGGAGGCGTCACGGCCGAAATGGCGTTCGAGATAGTATTGGCCGATGGACAGAACCGTGGTTCCGGCCAGGTACCAGATCGCGCAGACGAACAGGAGTTCGATGACGGCGCCGTTGATGAAGTAGATGCGCTGCGCCGCGTTCAGCATTTCGCCCATGGCGATGGTGGCGGCGAGCGAGGAGAATTTCAGCATGCCGATGGCGCTGTTGCCGAGCACCGGCAGGATCAGGCGCAGCGTCTGCGGCAGGACGATGCGGCGCATCGTCTGGCCGGGCGTCATGCCGAGAGTATGCGCCGCCTCGGTCTGGCCTTTGTCGACGGAGCTGATGCCGCCCCGCACCACCTCGGTGAGATAGGAGCCCTCGTTGACACTGAGTCCGAGCACGGCGGCGACGAAGGGCGTAACGACATCGACCATGCGGGCATCGACGAGGCCCGGAATGTAAAGCCGCGGGAAGACGAGCGCGATGTTGAACCAGATGAGAAGCTGGAGCAGCACGGGCGTCCCGCGGAAGATCCAGACATAGAGCCAGGCGGCAAAACGCAGGATCGGGTTTTCCGACAGTCGCATGATGCCGAAGGCAAAACCCAGCGCCACGCCGAAGGCGAGGGCGCAGGCCGAAATCAGGAGCGTCCAGCCGAAGCCGGCGATGATTACCTCCGCCGTCAGGAATTGTCCAACCACGGCCCACTGGATCTGCCCGACGGCAAAGGCCCGGCCGATGAGGGCGAGGAGCAGCAGGACGATGCCGCCGCTGATCCAGCGGCCGGGATGGCGCAGACGACGCACGGGCACGTCCCGACCGGGTAGATCGGCGGGGGAAAGCGTGGCGGTTGATGTCGGGGAGGGTTGTTGCATGGCATCCAATTGTAGGGTTAGGCCTACAACTTATAAAGAGGCATTCTGTTGAGAGTCAAGTGGTGTTCTGCGACAGATGGAAATGGCGGCCAGCGCGAAGCGACGGTGCCACCGCGGCTTCTGTGCGCTGGCACGATCGATGACGTCAATCGACCATGCGAATGCGCGGACGCCGCATCCATCCGTATCCTCGACCTGTTGCAGTTAAATGCCGAGATGAGCATTTCCGATGGCCGATGCCACCGGTCTCTCGGCCTCGCCATGCTGGCGGCGGGTCAACGAACTGAAGGTAGCAGGACCGACAGTCCCTCAATGTCTTCAATGCCGCGATCCGCACGAAACCGAAATCGTCGAATACTACCTGATGACGGGTGAAGCAGACTACATGCTGCGCATCGTCGTGAAGGATCTCTCAAGATTCCAGGCGCCGGTGGTCGATTTCCTTACCCGGAAGATGTCTGTCCGCCGACCACGAACGACACTGCGGACCAGCTTTCGGCTATGCCCAGTTTGGCGCACGATTTCCTTGATGGAGACACCATCGGCGACGAACCCGCGGATAACGGCATTTGCCTCTTCACACCGTAGATATCCCTCGTATCCAGCCGCTCGGCGGCAGTAAGCAGTTTCGGATTTACGGTTGCAGCGTCGAGAAAGGCGTGACTGGCGTTTTCCATCAGGTGCCAACGGTCAGCAACCTGATCGGCTTGTGGCAGGCCTGTGCGACGGCCTGCGCATATCCACCACCACGGTCTCGTGCGATGATCTCAATCTGAGGCTGCTGGACCAGCCAGGCCTCGGCGGTCGCCTGTTCCCTGTCGGGCAACAATGCGATTGCTCTTCGGCGTTCAAGGTCGCAAATGATGGTACCGTGGAATCAACGCGGCCGCCGACCCGAACCGCCAGTGCGCTTGTGCTGGATGGCCGAAAATGGCGGAGCGGTGGTGGGTCATGCCCAGCTTGATTTTGACTGGCGCAATGGAAATGTCGTACCCGGTCGCGTCGCCATAGCGCCCGGGATGCGGGGGCGGGGGTGCCGGATCAATGATAGCCATGGCCGTCGATGAAGCCTTCTTCACGGCGGCAGAACGCTTGGAACTCAATTTTTAGACTTGGAATGCTGTCGCCATCAGGACATACCAACGATCGGGCTTTACTTGCGGCGCGCAGAGCGTCTGCGCTGGTCGGCGGCCAGCGTTGGGATACGGCCATCGTGAGTTTGCCGCGAGCGGATTGGCCCGCAGTCCTCGCGGGTGAGCAGCTAGAGCTGAGAAGAAGGAGTAGAAAATGCGGATACTTTCACGCCTGTACCTGATCGTACTTGCCTTGATCGGCCTTGCTGTTGCCGGCGCCGGTGCCCGGCTCGTCTTGCTTGGCGGTTCGCCGTATTATCTGATCGTGGGCCTCGCCTGGCTCGCCGGCGCACTGCTTCTTTGGCGCGGCAGTGCGGCGGGCGCGTGGTTGACAGTGCTCGTCGCCGCAATATCCGTGCCCTGGGCGATCTGGGAAACTGGTCTCGATTTTTGGGGGCTGTTCGCTCGCCTGATGTCGCCGCTCGCTCTGGCCGGCTTTGCCCTGTTGTTCGCGCCGTCTGTAGCGCGGGAGGCACGGCGGCCGCTTTTCTACAGCGGCGCCATACTCGCCGCCGCGTTGTTTGCCGGTGGTTTCTCGCTCGCTTTCCAGCCGCATGGAATCATTCGCCCGTCCGGGGATATTCCCGCCTATGAGACGGCGAAGGGCGACAATACGCCTTCCGACTGGACGTCTTACGGTCGCACAAACAAGGGACTGCGTTACTCTCCCTTCGACCAGATAAACCGCGATACCGTGACCAAGCTGGATCTTGCCTGGACCTATCGTACCGGCCGCGGCACGACGGGCTTCGACCAGAACACCCCCTTGCAGATCGGCGATACGGTTTACACCTGCACGACGGCGAATGTCGTGGCGGCGGTGGATGCGGATACGGGAGCGGAGCGCTGGAAATTCGACCCGAAGGCCTCCGCGCCATTCTGGCAGCGTTGCCGGGGGATTGGCTATTTCGAGCTGCCCGAAGCAGAGCGGGTCGCCGATCAGCTTTGCAACCAGCGCCTGATCATGACCACGATCGATGCCCGTCTCATCGCGATCGATGCGAAGACCGGCGCTTATTGCCCTGGCTTCGGTGAAGGCGGCACGGTGCAACTGTCGCAGGGCATGGGTGAAGTCAAGAAGGGCTTCTACTTCCAGACATCGGCGCCGCTTGTTGCGCGTGACAAGGTGGTCGTCGGCGGCTGGGTCGTCGACAATCAGGAGGTCGGCGAGCCTTCGGGTGTGATCCGTGCTTTCAACGCCGTCACGGGACAACTCGACTGGGCATGGGATCTCGCCAACCCGGCGATTACCGGCCTGCCGCCGGAAGGATCCACCTACACCCGTGGCACGCCCAATCTGTGGACGACTGCGGCCTTCGACGACGAGCTGGGCCTTGTCTATGCGCCTCTCGGCAATACGACACCGGACTACTACGGTGCTGAGCGCCCCGCCTTCGCTGATGAATACAATGCGACACTCGTGGCACTCGATGTCGAGACCGGTCGGGAACGCTGGAAATTCCAGACCGTGCACCATGACATATGGGACTACGACCTGCCTTCCCAGCCCGCACTCATCGACGTGCCGGACATGAAGGGTGGTACGGCCAAGGCTGTATTGCAGACCACCAAGCGTGGGCAGCTGTTCCTCCTCGACCGGGCGACGGGCAAGCCATTGGCAGAGGTTGCCGAAAAGCCGGTGACGACAGAAGGCGCGGCCCCCGAAGAGCTGCCCCGCTTGTCCACGACGCAGCCTTATTCCGTCGGCATGCCGACGATCGGTGGCGCGCGTCTGACGGAAGCGAGCATGTGGGGTGTGACGATGTTCGACCAGCTCGCCTGCCGTATCGCGTTCCGGCAGCTGCATTACGATGGCGATTTCACGCCGATCAGCCTGAAATACACTATCGAGCAGCCCGGCAATGTTGGTGGTCTGAATTGGGGCAGCGTCTCGGTCGATGTGCACAACAATCGCGTTTTCATGAACGATATTCGCGCACCCAGCCTTTTCGCGCTGGTGCCGCGCGAAGATTATCCTGATTTCGCCAAGAAGGCTCATGCCGACGGCAGCGGCCATGGCCCGTCGCCGCAAGGCGGCACGCCCTATGGCATGGCGACGGAAATGTGGGTTTCGCCGCTGGGCGTTCCCTGTGTCACCCCGCCGTTCGGTACGGTCACGGCGGTCGATATGAACACCCGGACGATAGCCTGGCAGGTGCCGGCGGGGACCGCCGAGCAACTGGGACCATTCGGCATCAAGTCAGGCATGCCGATGCCGATGGGGCTGCCGACCTATGCCGGCACGAGCGCCACGGCTGGCGGGTTGGTTTTCTTCGCCGGCACGCAGGATTACTACCTGCGGGCCTACGATGCGGCCGACGGTACGGAGCTTTGGAAATACCCGCTTCCGGTCGGATCGAGCGCCACTCCCATGACATATGTCTCCCCCACGACGGGCAAGCAATATGTATTGATCTCTGTCGGCGGGGCGCCCTATT
>NZ_JBLZPH010000097.1:0-33651 GCF_049199205.1 Shinella sp. M31
CCCGCTGATCTTACTGGCCGTATGAAATCAGAAGAAGTGAATGGTCATGGCTGACAATTTCAACTTTGAACTCGTCTCCCCCGAGCGCCTGCTGGTTTCCGGCAGCGTCAGCGAAGTCGTCATTCCGGCGACCGAGGGCGAGATGACCGTCATGGCCAACCACGCGCCGACCATGACGACGATCAAGCCGGGTGTCGTCACCGTGAAGTTCGCGGACGGCAAGAAGGATCGCTACGTGGTCTTCGGCGGTTTCGCCGATATCATCCCGACCGGCTGCACGCTGCTGGCCGAGTCCGCCGTTCCTGCCGATGAGGTCAAGAGCGACGAGATTGCCCGCCGCATCGAAGCCGCCCGCGCGGAACTGGCCCATGCCAAGTCCGACGACCAGAAGTTCGGCATCGAGACCTATCTCGCAGAACTGACGACGCTCCAGGGCATCGTCGTTCCGGCCTGATCCTTCCAGCCGAGGCGTACACATCGAACCCGCCCTTCCGGCGGGTTTTTTGTTGCCTGTCAAATACCGGTTTCCGGCTGAAGGTCCTCTTTACCTTATTTCCAGGAAAACGCCTCCCTGCGGTACAACCGGAAGGCGGGATTTGCTGTTTCTTTACGGCGTCGCGGGAGAGTGCCGCCATATGCCGTCCGTCATGAAGACGGGCTTTCGCGTGAGGACAGGATCAATGAGCAGCAAGATCGTACCCGTAATCATGGCCGGCGGTAAGGGCACACGCCTGTGGCCGCTCTCGCGCTCCTCCGCGCCGAAACAGTTCCTTGAATTTCTGGGGGAGACGACGCTTTTCCAGAAGACGCTGGCACGCGTTGCCGACAAGGCGCTCTACGATGCGCCGATCGTCGTCACCAACAGTGACTTTCGCTTCCTCGTCGCAGAGCAGGCGCGCGCTGCGGGCATGGCACTGACCTCGATCCTGCTTGAGCCGGTCGCGCGCAATACCGCCCCTGCGCTTGCCGCCGCCGCCACGCTTATTTCCCGTCTGCACGGCGATCACGCGATCATGCAGGTGCTGGCCTCCGATCATGAGATCGACGCGGATGCCACCTATTTCGACTGCATCGCCAAGGCGCGCGCGGCCGCGGAAGCCGGGCGCCTCGTAACATTCGGCATTACGCCTCACGAGCCGGCCACCGGTTACGGCTATATCGAGATCGGTGAGGACCTCGGCAACGGCGCCAATGCCGTGCGTCGTTTCGTCGAGAAACCGGACCGCGACAAGGCTGCCGCGATGCTGGAGACGGGCGGCTATCTCTGGAATTCCGGCATGTTCATGCTGCCGGTCGGTCTCTTCCTGCGCGAACTGCGCCAATATGCGCCCGAGGTCCTGGACGCTGCCGCCGAGGCGGTCGCCAAGGCGCAGCACGACCTCGATTTCGAGCGGCTCGACGAGGCGGCCTTCGCCCGCGCGCCCGACATTTCCGTCGACTATGCGATCTTCGAAAAGACGCCGATTGCCGCCGTCGTGCCGTCGCCCATCACCTGGTCCGATCTCGGCAGCTGGGATTCCGTCTGGAAGACCGGCAAGCAGGATGACGCCGGTAACGTCGCCGACGGCAGCACGACGGTGCTCGACACGCGCAATTCGCTGGTCATCTCCCGTGACATCCATGTCGCCGTGCAGGGCCTCGACAACATCGCCGTCATCGCCAGCGAGGATGCAGTCTATGTCGGCCGCATGGAGGACAGCCAGAATGTCGGCAAGCTGGTGAAGCATCTGGCCAGCCTGCCGAAGACGGCGAAGCTGACCGAAACGCATCCGACCGCGTATCGTCCCTGGGGCGGCTATACCTCAGTGCTGAACGGCGAGCGCTTTCAGGTGAAGCGGCTGTTCGTGACGCCGGGCAAGCGGTTGTCGCTGCAGAAGCACCACCATCGCTCCGAACACTGGATCGTCGTGCGCGGCACAGCCGAGGTGACGATCGGCGACAAGACGATCCCGCTACGCGAAAACGAGTCGGTCTATATCCCGCAGGGTGAATTGCACCGCCTCGCCAATCCCGGAAAGATCATGCTCGAACTGATCGAGGTGCAGACCGGCTCCTATCTCGGTGAGGATGACATCATCCGCATCGAAGACGAGTTCGGCCGCGGCTGAGCCGCTATTTCTCGCCCCGCCGCTTTGGCGGCGGGCAGCGGCCAAGCGCGCGGCACTCCGCATCCAGCCAGATGCCTGCATGCTGCTCCATGGCAGCCTGTTGCTGATGGATGAGCCGTGGCGTTGCCGCCCAGGCAGCACCCTTCGTGACCAGCGTCTGGGCGAGATCCGTCTCCGCGACGACGCAGCGCACGAAGGAAACGGTGCCGAGCCGGAAATCCTCCTGGCAGCTCAGTACGCGGTTTGCAATCAGCCGACGGAAATAGATGCGGGCCTGCTGACCGCAGGCAACAAGATGCTGGTCATCGCCGCGGCACAGTTTTTTGGGGTGAACCGCAACGGCATCCGTCAGCACATAAAGCCGGCCATCGTGCTCAAACGACGTGCTGTCGAAGACTTTCACACGCGTCGTCGGCCGCAAGATGAGCGGTATGATTTTCGGCTCGATTTCCACTCGCTCCAGGGTCTGTTTCTTGCGATCGACCCGCACCGGTCTGTCGGTCCAGATCGGCTTATCGGTCAATGGGCCGGACTGCAGACCCGCCGCCAGGATGGGAGCGGTGGACGCGATGCAGAGAAATGCCGTGACGAGGGCTTGATTGATCACGCTGCGCATTCTTGCCGAAACCACCACCATCTCCGCTCATTCCGCCGAGTTTTGCGCGGTGCTGCCCGGTACATCAAGCCGCTCGCCAAAGTTTTCCCGTAGCGGCAGCCAGCGGCCGCGGTCGAAATAGTCCGGCAGGTAGGAGCCGCGATTGCGGTTGCGGTCGGGCGTGACGATAAAATTGTAGCGCGGCGTCTCGCTGAACTCCTTTTTCAGGAGGATGCGGTTGCCGAAGCGGATGATGTCGAATTCTTTCAGGGCGCGGATGTCGGCAAAGATCTCCGGCGCGTCTTCCCAGCGCATTTCATCGAGAAAGACGCGGATGGCGGCAATGACGGCATCGGTCACGGCGTCCTGCGTCGCCTTGTCTTCGATGTTCAGCTTGATGCGGAAGGAAGAGATGCGTGCCGCCGCATTGCCCTTGATCGACAGGAAGGCGGAGGAGGGCGCGGCTGCGCCTGCATCCGTGCGAGGAAACTCGCGGTAGGACTGGCACTCCCAGCTCGCCTTGTCCAAGAGGCCGGCCTTCCAGCCGGAATTGACGAAACCGGCACGGCGCAAGGCCTCGCAGAGCGCCTCGGGCTCCTTGCGGATGGGGCGGACGAATTTCGTCTGCATCGGCGTGGTGGGCACGAGCAGGCGCTCGGAGATAAGGCCTTTGGGCCGCGGCATGCGATTGCCCTTCAGCTCATAGGGCCGTAGCGCGCGTTGCTCCGGCTCAGCTTTGATCGGCGCATAGCCGAACCGGGCGAGCAGCAGGTTGAGATTGCGATAGTCGTTGGCAAGCAGCACCGTTGCGCCGATCGCCCCAAGCAGCACGGCGGCGAAGAGCCCGAAGACGATCAAGCCGGATCTGCCTTGCTTTCGCTGCGTCATGCCGACCCGCGCCATTGCCCGTCCTGTGCGGCCGATACCGGGCCTTCTGGCAAAGGCAACGCCTCAAAGGCTTGTGGGATCAGCCGATCTCTCGCTCCTGATAGGCTACAAGCAGAGTGCCTGCAAGCGCGAGCGGCCAGCCAAGGCAGAGCAGTAGGCCAAGCGCGCGCTCGATGTCCCATTGGCCGCCATTATCCTCACCCTCGCGCAGGCTGCAATCGATGAAGCGCAGCGCAATGAACGTGTAGCCGGCCATGAGAAGGGCAGTCAGCGTCATTCTCCCTGATCCTGTCTGCCCCAAATTGTGACACTATTTGCCTGTGCCGCCAACAGAAACCTGTTGCACCCGGTCCAGTATTTCCGCGGCCGCACGGGCAGCAAGCAGATGCACGTGCAACTGAAGCACGGCCGGCGGCGCGGCGCGGAACTTCGGCAAGCCGAGGTGATAGCCGTAGCCAGTCACAAGGCTGGCGTTTCCAAGCTGTATGAGCGTGCCTTTGTTCAGTTGATCCGCGATGAGGCCGAGACTGCCAAGTGCTACGCCGTCGCCGCTGAGCGCCGCGTCGATGGCGAGCGGGTAGGTGGAGAAGGTGAGATGGGGTCGCGGCGGCGGCATGCGCCGGAAGGCTTCCGGTGCCACCCGCTCCAGCCAGGGGCGGAAAGAGATCCAGTTGGCGTTGAAGCGCTCGTAGTCGATGAGGTCGAGCGCGGCGATCTCCCTAAGGCTGATTTCGGCCGCATCGAGCCCCTTGCGGGCGATGTAGTCGGGCGCGGCGACGGGCGCCAGTTCTTCCATGACGAGCGGCGTCAGGTCCCAGCGCGGGTGCTCGCCGGCGGAATAGAGGATGACCAGGTCGTTGTTTTCGGAGGCGAGGTCGGCCGGGCTGTCGGATGTGGTGAGGCGGATGGCGACATCGGGATTGTCGCGGGAGAAATCCCGCAGCCGCTTTCCAAGCCACAGATGCGAGACCGAGCCCGAGGCGGCAAGCGCGATGCTCGGCCCAGCGCCGGTGCGGAAGGGTTCCAGGCTTTCCTCGAGATAATCGAGCGAAGCGCGCACGCGCTGGAACAGCTTTTCGCCACGCGGCGTCAGCGTCAGGTTCTTGCCCTGGCGGGTGAAGAGCGGCGCGCCGAGATGATCCTCCAGTCCCTTGATGCGGCGGCTGACGGCGGCCTGGGTGATGTTCAGTTCCCGTCCGGCGCGGGAAAAGTTCATGTGACGGCAGGCGGCGTCGAAGACGCGGAAGGCCTCCAGCGGGATATGGGCGAGCATCGTTGCTTTCATGATCTTAAGTTATCAAAAAGCCTGAAAAATCCAAGGATTTGAAAATCTGAAATCGTGATGCAGGGTTCGCTGACATCTTTCCGGGGAATTTCCGTGACATTCGCGACCTCATTCGTACCCGATATCCGTTTCGGCGAAGGCATTCATGCCAGCATCGCCTCCTCCGCCGGCGCGCTGGAAGCCCGGAGCGCGCTCGTCGTCATCGACGGCTTTCTCGCTGCAAGCGGACTGGGCGAGCAACTCGCCGCTCAGTTTGCGGCGGTTGGGATTGCGGCGGAGTTTTTCTCCGGCTTTGCCGGGGAGCCGAAGCTCACCCATGTCGAGATTGCAAGCCGTGCTGCGCGTGGAAAGGATCTCGTCGTCGGCATCGGCGGCGGCTCGGCGCTGGACATCGCCAAGATCGCGGCCTGTGTCGCCGCAGCCGACAAGGACCCGATGCATTATGCGCTGGCCGCTAACCCGCTACCGAAGACGCCCTTGAAGAAGATCATGGTGCCGACGACGGCGGGTACGGGCTCGGAAACCTCCGCGACGACGATCTTCGCCGGGCCGGAAGGCAAGAAGCTCTGGATCTGGGGGCCGGAGACCAAGGCCGATCTCGTGCTGCTCGATCCGGCGCTGACGGTGACCTTGCCGGCCAATCTGACGGCCTGGTGCGGCCTCGATGCCTTCGTGCACGCTTTCGAGGCGGCCACCAACCGCAATGCCCATGCCGGTGCCGCGCTCTATGCGCATGCGGCGCTCGGCCTGCTGACGGAGGCGCTGGAGACGGCGGTGATGACCCCGACGGATATCGCGGCGCGCGGCAAGGTGCTGCTCGGCTCGTGTTATGCCGGTGTGGCCATCGACAATTGCGGTACGGCAATCGCCCACAATATCAGCCACGCGCTGGCCGGCCTCGCTCCTGTTCATCACGGGCTTGCCACAGCGCTTGGCTTCGAGGCGACGCTGGCCTGGCTTACCGAGGCCGATACGGCCGAGCTTGCCGCCGCGGCGCGCGCCTGTGGCCTTGCCGATGCGGCACTGCTGCCCGGTTTTGTTAGCGATCTCATGGACCGCTGCGGCATCGTGCGCGCGCTGCCCAAGGCCTTCGCCGATTTTTCCGCCGAAGATCTCGCCCGTGAAATGCGCGCGCCGGAAAACCAGCCGATGCGCCGCGCGACGACCCGCGAAGTCTCAGATGCCGATATCGACACGATCGCCGCCACGATGATGGCGCTGCCCCGCACGCTCTAAGGATTTGCCATGACCGAACAGTATAGCCGCGCCTATTGGGAACAGCGCCTTGCCGGCCTCTCGCTGACGCGTGGGCATTTCATCGACGGTAAGGTCGTGCCCGCAGCTTCGGGGCGGACCTTTACCCGCACGCGGCCGATGGACGGCCAGCCCGGCGCGGTGCTGGCCCGCGGTGATGCCGCCGATGTCGATGCGGCCGTTGCCTCGTCCCGCAAAGCCTTCGCCAGCGGTATCTGGCGGGCCAGGGAGCCGCTGGAGAAGAAGAAGATCATGCTGCGCTGGGCGGAACTGATCCGCACCCATGGCGAGGAACTGGCACTTCTGGAAACGCTCGATGTCGGCAAGCCGGTGCAGGCGTCGTTCGGTGTGGATGTACGGCTCTGTGCCGATGGCATCCAGTATTACGGCGAAATGATCGACAAGCTCTATGACGAGATCGCGCCGACGGGCCCGAAGGCGCGTGCGCTGGTGCGCAAGGTGCCGCTCGGCGTCGTCGCGGCGATCACGCCGTGGAACTATCCGATGATCATCGATTCATGGAAGCTCGGGCCAGCGATCGCCGCGGGCAATTCCGTCGTGCTGAAGCCGGCGGAGCAGTCTTCGCTTTCCGCGTTGAAGCTGGCGGAACTCGCCGTCGAGGCAGGGCTTCCGGCTGGTCTCTTCAATGTCGTCACCGGCTTCGGTGAGGAAGTCGGCAAGCCGCTGGCGCTGCATGGGAATGTCGATATGGTCGCCTTTACCGGCTCGACCGAGGTCGGCAAGCTGATCATGGGCTATGCGGCGCAATCGAACCTCAAGCGCGTGGCGCTCGAATTGGGCGGCAAGTCGCCGCTCGTCGTCTTCGAGGATGCCGATCTCGATGCGGCGGCGAGCGCGGCCGCCTGGGGCTGCTTCTACAATTCCGGCGAGACCTGCCATGCCGCCACGCGCCTCGTCGTGCAGCGCTCGGTGCAGGATGCGCTCATTGCTAAGATCGAGGCGGTGGTGAAGCGCGAGATCGCGCTCGCGCACCCCTTCGAGCCCTCGGCGCAGATCGGCGCGCTGATCGAGGCGGAGCATATGGAGAAGGTGCTCGGACTGATCGAGGCGGGCGAGAAGGACGGCGGTCGCCGGGCTTTCGGGGCGGAGCGGGTTCTGTCGGAGACGGGTGGTTATTACGTCTCGCCCGGTGTGATCACCGATGTGACGAATGATATGCGCATCGCCCGGCAAGAGATTTTCGGCCCGGTTCTCGCGGCCATCGGTTTCGACACCGAGGAGGAAGCGCTCGCGATCGCCAACGATACGATCTACGGCCTGGCCGGCGCGGTCTTCACCCGCGACATGGACCGCGCGCACCGCTTCTCCGAAGCCATCCATGCCGGCACGGTCTGGATCAACACCTATGACATGTCGAATTTCGCCACACCCTTCGGCGGCTTCAAGCAATCCGGTTTCGGCCGCGACCGCTCGGTGCATGCGATCGACAAATATTGCGACTACAAGACGATCTGGCAGCAGTTCGGTTGAGGTTTAACGGGGAGGGGAAGCTATATGAGCAAGATCGTTTCCATCGAGATCAGCCATCACCGGCTGCCGCTTGATCCGCCGTTCAAGGCGAGCTGGGATGGCCGCCCGCGCCGGCAGTTCGATGCGACGATCGTGCGCGTGCGGGATGACGAGGGTCGCGAGGGCATCGGCTCGGGCGACCTGATGAAGGGGTTCGAGGGGCATGAAGATTTGTTCATCGGGCAGGACCCGCGCCATCTCGAACGGCACTATGAGGTCCTGTCGCATATCAATTTCCACTATGGCCGCTGCTGGCCACTCGATCTCGCGCTGTGGGACCTTGCCGGCAAGGTGACGGGCGAGCCGGTCTGGCGCATGCTGGGCGGCCGGGCGGATCGGGTGCGGCTCTATGCCTCCTCCGGCGTGCTGCGCGATCCCGCCGCCATGGCCGATCAGGCGGAGCGCTATATCGCCGAGGGTTTTCCGGCGATGAAGGTGCGCTTCTCCTCCTCCGCCGGTGGGCGCAACGGCTGGCGCGACGACGTGAAGGCGCTGGAGGCCATCCGCGCCCGCGTCGGCGACCGGCTGGAGCTGATGGTCGATTGCAACCAGGGTTGGCGCATGCCCTGGGATACGACGCTGCCCTGGACCTTCAAGGATGCGCTGGTCGTGGCGCGCGCGCTGGAGCGGCTCGGCATCTACTGGATGGAGGAGCCGCTGCACCGTTCCGACCGTAAGGGCATGAAGGCGCTGAAGGAGGCGACGGATATCCGCATCGCGGGTGGCGAGATGACCCGCGAACTCTACGAGTTCCGCGACATCATCGAGGAGCGGGCCTTCGACGTCATTCAGCCCGACGTGGCGCTGGTCGGCGGCATCACCGGCTGCCGGCGGCTCGCCTTTCAGGCGCGCGAGGCGGGCGTCACCTTCACCCCGCATTCCTGGACGAACGGCATCGGCGTGCTGGCAAATGCCCATCTAACGGCCGGTGCCGGCGACGCGCCCTTCCTCGAATATCCCTATGACGCGCCGGAATGGAGCGAGGAGCGGCGCGATTACCCGCTCGCGGCCCCCCTGCGTCACCAGAACGGCTGGCTGCTGCTGGGTGAAGCACCGGGGCTCGGCATTGCGCTCGACGAGGACAGGCTGAAGGCGACGCGCATCGGCTGAGACGCTTCGCCCTCTTGACATCCGCCCCGTGGAGGCCGACTTCACGGGGACACGGACGCGAAGGAGACGAGCCATGAGCGAGGCAGCCCGCACGACGATCGACCAGGCGGAAGTCGACCGCTTTTCGGCGATGGCCGCCGAATGGTGGGACCCGACGGGCAAGTTCCGTCCACTGCACAAGTTCAATCCTGTCCGGCTCACCTATATCCGCGATATGGTCTGCGGCCAGTTCGGCCGCGATCCCAGGGCGCATCGCCCGCTGGAAGGCCTGCGCATCCTCGATATCGGTTGCGGCGGCGGCCTGCTTTCCGAGCCGATGGCGCGCATGGGGGCCGATGTGCTCGGTGCGGATGCCTCCGAGAAGAACATCGGCATCGCCAAGGCGCATGCGGCGGGCAGCGGCGTTCCCGTCGATTATCGCGCGGTGACGGCGGAAGCGCTGGCCGAGGCGGGCGAAAGTTTTGACGTGGTGCTCAATATGGAAGTGGTGGAGCACGTCTCCGACGTCGATTTCTTTCTCACCACCTGCGCCTCCATGGTGCGCCCCGGCGGCATGACCTTCGTCGCCACGATCAACCGCACGATGAAGGCGGCGGCACTGGCGATCTTCGCGGCGGAAAACGTGCTGCGCTGGCTGCCGCGCGGCACGCATCAATATGAGAAGCTGGTGCGTCCGGAAGAGATCGAGAAGCCGCTCAACGCTGCCGGCCTGACGGTGACGGACCGCACCGGCGTGTTCTTCAACCCGCTCACGAACCAGTGGAACCTGTCGAAGGACATGGATGTGAACTACATGCTGGTGGCCCGCCGAGCCGCCACCTGATCAGGCTTTCAGTGTTTTCACGATATCCAACAGGTCCTGCTGTCCGGCGACATTGCGGCCGGCAATGGCCTTTACGCGGTCCCGGTCAATAAAGACGGGGTTACCGTCGGGGCGGAACGGTGCCTTGAAGGTGAAGGCGCGGGCTGTCGGTCCATTGTCGTGCAGGAATTCCAGCCGTTCGGCGCCATCGGCCCAGACCGGCTGCGTGCCCTCCTTCACCCACCAGAGCACCAGCGCAGGCCAGGCCTGGCGCTGGTTCCAGTTGCGGGCGTGTTTCAGGGCATCGGCATGCACGCCGCTATAGGTGAAGGCCATCAAGGCTTCGAGGCTGGTCCAGAGCGAGAGCGAGGAGGGTGCGTCCTCGAAGCCGCTGCCGTGGATGAAACGTGGATAGACCTTCTCGCCCCAGCTGTCCGGCCCGGGCACATCGTCATAGCCGGAGCGGCCGACATAGCCTTCCGCCCGCTTCGCCGCTTCGAAATTCAAAGGCTCACGCAGGCGAAAACCCTCGACACGCGAGCTTTCGTAGTCATCGACATGCAGGCCGAAATTGTAGGCGGCGAGATGGTGGCCGCGCATCAGTTGGTGTCGTCGGGCAGGACGGGCAGCGGCGCGATCTCGACGCCTTCGTCCAGCAGGTCGCGCACCTCTTCGGCCGAGGCCTTGCCGATCAGGCCGCGCTGCTCGGTCTCGCCATAATGGATCTTGCGGGCTTCCTCCGGGAAGCGCTCGCCGACATCCTCGGAATTCGCACGGATCGTCGCGACGATCTCGCGCAGCTTGTTCATTATTTCCTTCTGGCCGGCCTGCATCACCATCTCCTGCCGCGTGTCCTTCTTGCGCGCGGTGGAGACGGAGGGGGCCATCAGGCGCTTGGCGACGTGCGGCGAGCCGCAGGTTGGACAGGTGACGAGCGCCATGGTCTGCTGGCGGTCGAAATCGCCGGCCGAGCTGAACCAGCCTTCGAAAGCATGGCCGTTGTCGCAGGAGAGTTCGTAGCGGATCACGCGGCGACGCCTCCCTTCGCGGGTGTGCCCGATACATCGAGCGTGAAGGCGCGGCCGTTGCGCAGGTTGGGGATCTCGTCGTGGGCTGTCTTGACGGCGGCGATGTCGATTTCCGCGAGCACGACGGCCTCTCCTGTGCCGCCGGCAGAGGCAAGCACGCGGCCCCAGGGATCGATGATGATGGAATGGCCGAACGTCTCGCGGCCGTCCTCATGTACGCCCGCTTGTGCGGCGGCGATGACATAGACGCCGTTCTCGATGGCGCGGGCGCGCAGCAGGATTTCCCAATGGGCCTCGCCCGTCTGGCGGGTGAAGGCGGCGGGCACGGAGATGATCTCGGCGCCGGCCTGCGCCTGGGTCTTGAAGAGTTCGGGGAAGCGCACGTCGTAGCAGATGGAAAAGCCGAGCTTGGCGAAGGGCAGATCTGCCATGCGGGCGACGGCGCCCGGCGAATAGACCGCGCTTTCACGCCAACTCTCGCCATTGTCGAGATCGACGTCGAACATGTGGATCTTGTCGTAGCTGCAGATTTTTGCGCCGTCGGGACCAAAGAGGAAGCCGCGATTGGCAACCTTGCCGTCGGCAAGCGCGATCGCCGTGGAGCCGACATGGACGTGAATGCCGAGTTCGGCCGCGAGTTCCGATGCTGCGGCGACGACGAGATCGTCACCCTCGCTGCGCAGGATGGCGCGCAGGCCCGCGCGGTCGCGCTGCAAGGCGCCGGTCATTTCCGGCGTCTGGACATAGACGGCGCCTTTTTCGGCTGCCTCGCGCACGAGGCGCCGCATCGTCTCCACGTTGCGGACGGGATCGGTCCCGGAGCACATCTGGAGAGCGGCGATCGTGACGGTCATATCCTGTCCTTTCAGGCGGCCAACAGGGCGTCGAGTTCGCCGGCGCGTTCCAGCGCATGCAGGTCGTCGCAGCCGCCGACATGGCGGTCGTTGATGAAGATCTGCGGGAAGGTGTTGCGGCCGTTGGCGCGCTGGATCATCTCCTGGCGGACCTCGGGCGCGTAGGTTGCGTCATGCTCCTCGAAGGTCACGCCCTTCGTTTCCAGGAGTTTTTTCGCAGCGCTGCAATAGCCGCAGAATTGACGCGTGTAGATCACGACCGAAGACATGTTTTCCGCTCCAAAGCTTGAAAAATCATCTTTTTATATAGGTCCGGGAAGCGCCCTTGCAAAGGTCAAAACGGTAACATCCGCAACCCCGGCGCGCTTCAATGTGCGGGTGACGGCCGAAACGGTGGCGCCCGTCGTATAGACGTCGTCGACCAGCACGACGCGGCGGCCAAAAAGCTTTTCGCGGCCCTCGGGTGTGATGGAGAAGGCGCCGCGCACATTCTCCTCGCGGGCGCGCGGGCCAAGGCCGATCTGACGGCGGGTGCGTTTCGTACGCCTGATGGCGTCGAAAAGAACGGGCGTGCCGGATGCGGTCGCAAGCGCCCGGGACAGTTCCGCCGCCTGGTTGAATTTGCGCCAGACCAGACGAAAACGATGAAGCGGGACGGGCACGATGAGATCGGCCGCCTCGACGGCGCCATCTCCGGCGCGCAGCATCCATCCGGCCATCATCGGCGCGAGGTCGGTGCGGTCGCGGTATTTCAACGACTGCACGAGCACGCGGGCGAGGTCGTCATAGAGCGCGACCGAGCGCAGGCGGTCGAAGGGCGGCGGATGGGCGATGGCGTCGGCGCTGAGGATGCCGGGACCGAGATCGTGCGAGAAGGGCGTGCCGAGCGCCTCGCAATAGGGCCGCTCGATGAAGGCGAGCCTCGACCAGCATTTCGGACAGAGGCTCGCCTTGCTGCCGGTGAGGATGCCGCAGCCGGCGCAGGCGGGCGGATAGACGAGGTCGAGCGCCGCCCCGGCAAGGCTGCGCAGCCGGCGGGCGAAAGCCTGCCGGAGCGGGACTGCCGGCGCTGTCTCGGCCTCGATTTCGCCCATGCGGTTGACATTAGCGGTCCTTAGCGGCCAAAGCGAAGGAAATTCGAAAGGGACACTGTTCATGGAAACGCTGTTCGACCACGCCCTGATCGACACCAACCGCCGCCGCGCGCTTGCCGGCAGGCCGGCCGACTTTCTTCTCGATATCGTGGCGCAGGAATTGGCCGAGCGCCTTAGCGTCATCGACCGCCGTTTCGAACGCGCCGTCGAATTGCACGGCCATACCGGCGCGGCCGCCCGCGCCATCGCCGCGACCGGCAAAGTGGACGGTCTCGAACGCGTGGAAAGCGATCCGCAGTTTGCCGCACCGGGCGAGGCCCTGACCGTTTCGCCGCTCGAGACGGTACCGCTCGAGCCCCAATCGGCCAATCTCATCGTCTCGCCGCTCGCCTTGCACCTGACCAACGATACACCCGGCGTCTTCGTGCAGATCCGCCGGGCGCTGAAGCCGGATGGGCTGTTCCTCGCCGCCATTCCCGGCAGCGGGACCTTGCAGGAACTGCGAGAGGTGCTTTTGGCTGCCGAAAGCGAAGCGACCGGCGGGGCAAGCCCGCGGGTCATTCCCTTTCCGGATGTGCGCGATGTCGGGGCGCTCCTGCAGCGCGGCGGTTTTGCGCTGCCGGTCACGGACAAGGAAACCTATACGGTCCGCTACGATTCGATCTTCCCGCTGATGAAGGACCTGCGCGCCATGGGCATGGCCAATCCGCTGACCGGCCGCAGCCGGCGGCCGCTGACGCGCGGCATTCTCCTGCGCGCGGCCGAGTTTTATGCGGAGCGCTTTTCCGATCCGGACGGGCGTATCCGGGCGAGTTTCTCGATCATCTACGTCTCCGGCTGGGCGCCGCATGAAAGCCAGCAGAAGCCGCTAAAGCCGGGCTCGGCGACGATGCGCCTTGCCGATGCGCTCAAGCAGGGGCGGGATTGAGACAGGATTATTGCCGGGCGTCCTCGATTGCGGCGGTAACGATGTCGAACGTGTCCTGCAAACTGCCGCTGAAGGCTGAAAGGCCGCCAAGCAGGCCAATGGCGATGAGTGCCGCCAGAAGGCCATACTCGACCGCCGTCGCGCCCTCGGTGGCGGAGAGGAAGGATTTCATCAGTCTCGATACCATTCCCGCTCTCTCCAGCCACGCTGTTATCTGCTCAGCAGCCGTTACCCCGGCCGTTGTCGTCGATGACGCAGACGGCGCCGGGCATTTCCTGCAGGACGCTGCGGCGAACCGTGTAGCGCTTGCCAGTTTCCGACGGGATGGAGCCCGTCGAGATCATGTCGAACTCATCGGGCACATTGGCCATCATGCGCTTGTCGGACTTGGCCGAGAGGACCGGGGTCAGAACGAGCGCAAGGGCAATCACGGCCGTGCCGAACAGCAGAGCAAGATTGAGAGCGCCGGTCCGGGTATCGCCGGCCGGCGTGAAATCCTTCTCCTGAACGGTTTTCCAGAAGTCTTCGTCACGCATAACAGGTCTCGTAAGCATTCATTGCAACGTTAGGCCCAATCTTTGAACCATGGTGCTAAACGATTGCTTAACGAGACCTGAAAAATCGAGGGCAAATCCCTGCCGGATGCCGGATATCAGGCATTTTTTGGGGATAAAGCCTGTCCCGAAATGTTCAGAGCAGATCCATGAGGAACGGGATCAGCGGTTCGTCCGCCGGCGGCATCGGATAGTCGCGCAGGGCTTTCGGGCGGATCCATTTGACGGCCTGCCCCTCGCGCCCATGCGCCGTGCCTTCGAAGCGGCGGCAGACATAGAGCGGCATCAGCAGGTGAAAATCGTCATAGGTGTGGCTGGCGAAGGTGAGTGGAGCGAGGCATGGGATCTTCGTGGTGATGCCGAGTTCCTCGTCCAGTTCGCGGATCAGCGTCTCCTCGGGCGTTTCGCCCGGCTCGACCTTGCCGCCGGGAAATTCCCAGAGGCCGGCCAGCGATTTTCCCTCGGGGCGCTGAGCCAGAAGAATGCGGCCGTCCGCATCGACCAGCGCGCAGGCGGCGACGAGCAGGATGCGGCGCGGTTTGACGGTTATCTCGGTCATGCCGCGTTCGGCCCCCGGTAGCTGTAGCGATAGACGTCCTGGAAGCCGGCGCGGCGGTAGAGCGCGATGGCGGCCGCATTGTCCGCCTCCACCTGCACCCAGGCCTGGCGCGCGCCCTTGACCTTGGCCCAGCGCAGCGCCGCATGCAGGACGGCCGTGCCGATGCCCCGACCGCGGCGTGCTTCCGCGACGCCGAGTTGAAGGATGCCGGCGAGGTCGTTGTCCTGCACGGCGAGCGTGACGGCCGTCGGGCCGAAATCCGCCTCCTCGAAGATGAACAGGCCGACTTCCGGCTTGATAGCGTTGATGATCTCGGTGAGACCGGGCTTGAACGTCGGATCGTCGCCGGCAACGCGGATGCGCGCGTCGACGAAACGGCCGACATCGCGGCTCGGCAGGTGGTCGACACCGTCCTCGCGGGAGAGCTCGGCGAGGTTCGCGGTCATGACGATCGTCTGGCCCATATCCGCCCAGCCGGCATCGTCCATGAAGGCGATCAGCTGCGGTGGCGTCAGCGGTGTCTGGCGCACCAGCAGCGGCCGGCCATAGTCGGAAAACCGTTTGGCGGCTTTCTCCAGGCGAATGGCGATGTCCCTGACATCGGAGGGGTCAAGCGGATTGACGGAATTCAGCCGGCGCGAGGGATGGCCGGCGGTCAGCCGGCACAGCCAGCTGCCGTCATATTGGGCGCTCGCGGCAGGCCAGGCGCGAAAGCCGACGGCCTCGAGCCGGCGGACTTTGGGCAGGTCGCTCATCGTGTTCTGTCGGGTAGGGGCCACGCTTTCGACCCTTAGCTGCGGTAGTCGCCGTTGATCTCGACATATTCCTTGGTGAGGTCGCAGGTCCAGACCGTGGCCTTGCCGTTGCCAAGGCCGATCTCGACGCGAACGGTAATGTCTTCCTGCTTCATCACGGCCGTGGCGGCTGCCTCGGAATAGGTGGGGTCACGCTCGCCGTCGACGGCAACGCGTACGTCGCCGAACCAGATGGCGAGGCGGTCGCGGTCGGCCATCTCGCCGGACTTGCCGACAGCCATGACGACGCGGCCCCAGTTCGCGTCCTCGCCGGCGACAGCGGTCTTGACGAGCGGGGAATTGGCGATGGAGAGCGCGATACGCTTGGCGGCTTCGTCGTTTTCGGCGCCTTCGACTGACACGGCCACCATCTTGCGGGCACCTTCGCCGTCGCGCACGACCTGAAGGGCGAGATCGCGCAGGAGATCGTTGAGTGCTGCGCGGAAGCTATCGAGCGACGCGTCGTCAGCCGTGACGGGTGCCTGGCCTTCGGCGGCGCCGGTGGCAAAGAGCATCAGTGTATCGGAGGTCGAGGTGTCGCTGTCGACGGTGACAGAGTTGAAGGTCGGGCCGACGCCGGCCGACAGCAGCGATTGCAGCACGGGGGCGGGAATGGCTGCATCGGTGACGACGAAGGAGAGCATGGTCGCCATGTCGGGCGCGATCATGCCGGCGCCCTTGGCGATGCCGTTGATACGTACGGTGACGCCGCCGAGCTCTGCGGTGCGGGTCGCGACCTTCGGATAGGTGTCCGTCGTCATGATCGCCTTGGCGGCCTCGAACCAGAAGTCCTCGGTGCCGGCGCTGGCCAGGCCGTCGAGCACGCCGGAGAATTTCGTGGCATCAAGCGGTTCGCCGATCACGCCCGTCGAGGCGAGGAAGACTTCGCTTTCCGCGCAGCCGATCGCCTTCGCGGCGGCTTCGGCGGTCATTTTGGTCGATTCGCGGCCCTTGCGGCCGGTAAAGGCATTGGCATTACCGGAATTGACGACCACGGCGCGGGCAACGCCGCCGGGCAGATTGGCGCGGCAGAAATCGACCGGGGCGGAGGGGCACTTGGAACGGGTGAAGACGCCGGCGACGGTCGCAGGGCGGTCGAACACCATCATCAGCACGTCGGTGCGGTTCTTGTATTTGATCCCGGCGGCGGCGGTCGCCATGCGCACGCCGCGAACGGGCGGCATTTCGGCATAGGTCTTTGGAGCGAGCGGGGATATGGAACCGGACATGCGTGCTTTCCTGTGTGAAGAATGGCCCGGCGGTTAACGCCGGGCCATGGTTTCTTACTGCTGGCCTTCGGTTGCCGGGGCGGCTTCGCCTTCACCGGCAGCGTCCTGCTTGTTGACCGCGTCATAGGCGGTCTTCAGCGTCGCGTCCTGGATGTCGACGGGGGCTGCGGCCTTGGCCTTTGCCAGAAGCTCCAGATACTTGTCGCGCATGACGAGCTGACGAACCTGCGGCTCGACCTGGTCGAGCGCCGGGGGCTGCTGCTTGCGCTTGTCTTCGATCTTGATGACGTGGAAGCCGAACTGGGTCTTCACCGGCTCCTTGGAATAGGCGCCCTTTTCCAGTGCGAAGGCGGCTGCTTCGAATTCCGGAACCATGCGGCCCTTGCCGAAATAGCCGAGATCGCCGCCTTCCGACTTGTTCGGGTCGGTCGACTTTTCCTTGGCGATTTCAATAAAATCCTTGCCGGCGTCGAGATCCTTGATGATCGCCTTGGCCTCTTCCTCGGTCTTGACCAGGATGTGGCGCGCGCGGATTTCGTCTTCCGGCGTGATCGCGGCAATTTCCTTTTCGTAGCGCGCCTTCACTTCGTCAGGCGTCACGGCATCGACGACGTGCTTCTTGAAATAGGCATTGTGCAGCTCGCGGTCAGTGAGGAAGGCGAGGCGCTGCTTGAAGTCGGCGCTGTCCTTCAGGCCTTCCTTGTCGGCATCCGCTGCAAGCAGCTTGACGTCGATGATCGAGGAGAGGGCGGCAACGCGCTTCTGCTCGTCCGGCAGGTTGGCAAGCTGCGGGTCGAGGCCGGCGATTGCCAGCTTCAGTTCCGATTCGTGGATTTCCGTGGCGCCGACCTTGGCAACAACCGGGTCTGCGGCAGCGTCTTCTGCACGAGCGCCGGCCGTTGCAGCGGCAATCGCGATGACGGCGACTGCTGCGAGCTTGCTATACTTGAACATAATCGATGAGACCTTTCACATCCTCGCCGGAATCGGGAGATATCCGGTGCCAGGGGCCTCAACACCACCAGAATGTGGCCGTTGTGCAACCGCCTGAGCCGTTGACATCATTCGACCCCCCTCTTATCTGTCACGCAATCCCGCGTCCAGAACAGTTTCCGGGCGTTTCACGGCTTTGCGCGCAAATAAACGTGCGACCTGTCACGCGCCGGGCGCCATAAAGAAAGGACCATCCTGATGGTCAGCCTCGGCGGCATTGCCCGCAAGTTGTTCGGTTCCTCGAATGATCGCCGCGTCCGTTCCTACAAGCCGCGCGTCGACGCGATCAATGCGCTGGAGCCTGAGATCAAGGCATTGTCCGACGAAGCGCTGCGCGCCAAGACCGTGGAATTCCGCGAACAGCTTGCCGGCGGCAAGACGCTCGACGACATTCTCGTGCCGGCTTTCGCGGTCGCCCGCGAGGCGGCGTTCCGCGTTCTCGGCCTGCGCCCCTTCGACGTTCAGCTGATCGGCGGCATGATCCTGCACGAGAAGTCGATCGCCGAAATGAAGACCGGTGAAGGCAAGACGCTCGTCGCGACGCTGCCCGTCTATCTCAATGCGCTTGCCGGCAAGGGCGTGCATGTCGTGACGGTCAACGATTACCTCGCCAGCCGCGACAGTGCCCAGATGGGCAAAATCTACGGCTTTCTCGGCCTGACCACCGGCGTCATCGTGCACGGCCTCGACGACGACCAGCGCCGCGCCGCCTACGCCGCCGACATCACCTACGCGACGAACAACGAACTCGGCTTCGACTATCTGCGCGACAACATGAAATACGAGCGCGGCCAGATGGTGCAGCGCGGCCACTTCTTCGCCATCGTCGACGAAGTCGACTCGATCCTGGTCGACGAAGCGCGCACGCCGCTGATCATTTCCGGTCCGCTCGACGACCGCTCGGATCTCTATACGACGATCGACGCCTATATTCCGCTGCTGGATGAGGCCGATTACGAAATCGACGAGAAGCAGCGCTCCGCCAACTTCTCGGAAGTCGGCACGGAGAAGCTGGAAGGCCTGCTGCGCCAGGCCGGGCTGCTCAAGGGCGAATCGCTCTACGACGTCGAGAACGTCGCGATCGTTCACCACATCAACAACGCGCTGAAGGCCCACAAGCTCTTCACCCGCGACAAGGACTACATCGTCCGCAACGACGAGATCGTCATCATCGACGAATTCACCGGCCGCATGATGCCGGGCCGCCGCTATTCGGAAGGCCAGCACCAGGCGCTCGAAGCCAAGGAAAAGGTCACGATCCAGCCGGAAAACCAGACGCTGGCCTCGATCACCTTCCAGAACTATTTCCGCATGTATTCCAAGCTCGGCGGCATGACCGGCACGGCCTCCACCGAAGCCGAGGAATTCGGCAACATCTACGGCCTCGAAGTCGTGGAAGTGCCGACCAACCTGCCGATCCAGCGTCTCGACGAGGACGACGAGGTCTATCGGACGGTCGAGGAGAAGTACAAGGCGATCATCCAGGAGATCAAGGATGCGCGCGAAAAGGGCCAGCCGGTCCTCGTCGGCACGACCTCGATCGAAAAATCCGAATATCTCGCCGAGCGCCTGCGCATGGCCGGCTTCAAGGATTTCCAGGTCCTCAACGCCCGTTACCACGAGCAGGAAGCCTATATCGTTTCGCAGGCCGGCGTTCCCGGCGCCGTGACCATCGCCACCAACATGGCCGGCCGCGGCACGGACATCCAGCTCGGCGGCAACCTTGAAATGCGCCTCGAGCGCGATCTCGCCGAAATGGAGCCGAGCCCGGAGCGTGACGCCAAGCGCGATCAGATCATCGCCGAGGTCAAGCAACTCAAGGAAAAGGCGCTTGCCGGCGGCGGTCTCTATGTTCTTGCCACCGAGCGTCACGAAAGCCGCCGCATCGACAACCAGCTGCGCGGCCGTTCCGGCCGTCAGGGCGACCCCGGCCGCTCGAAGTTCTTCCTGTCGCTGCAGGACGACCTGATGCGCATCTTCGGCTCCGAGCGCATGGATTCGATGCTGCAGAAGCTGGGTCTCAAGGAAGGCGAGGCGATCGTCCATCCCTGGATCAACAAGGCACTGGAGCGCGCGCAGAAGAAGGTCGAAGCCCGCAACTTCGACATTCGCAAGAACCTCCTGAAATATGACGACGTGCTGAACGACCAGCGCAAGGTCATCTTCGAACAGCGTATCGAGCTGATGGACAGCGAAAACCTGTCCGAGATCGTCACCGACATGCGCAACGAAGTCGTTGAAAACTTGGTTCGCCTGAGCATTCCGGAAAACGCCTATGCCGAGCAGTGGGACGTCCCCGGCCTCAGGAAGGGCGTTCTCGAACAGCTGAACCTCGATCTGCCGATCGAAGCCTGGGCAGCCGAGGAAGGTATCGACGAGAAGGACATCCTGGAGCGCCTGCACAAGGCCGCCGATGCCGCGGCCGCCGACCGTGCCGAGCGTTTCGGCCCGGAGATCATGACCTATGTCGAGCGCTCCGTGCTGCTCCAGACGCTGGACATGCTGTGGCGCGAGCACATCGTCAACCTCGATCACCTGCGCTCCGTCATCGGCTTCCGCGGCTATGCCCAGCGCGACCCGCTGCAGGAATACAAGGCCGAGGCCTTCGAACTCTTCCAGGCGCTGCTCGCCAACCTGCGCCAGACCGTGACGTCGCAGCTGATGCGCGTCGAGCTGGTGCGCCAGGCTGCCGACGCCCCGACGCCGGTGCCGCCGGAAATGGAAGGCCATCACATCGACGGCACGACCGGCGAGGACGATTTCGGCGAAGGCAGCGGTGGGTTCATGGCGGTTGCCGCTGAGAACCGCGATCCGAACGATCCCTCGACCTGGGGCTATGTAGCGCGCAACGAACCCTGCCCCTGCGGCTCGGGCAAGAAGTACAAACATTGCCACGGCGCCTTCGAACAGGCCTGATGGACGTGGAAACGGAAGATGCCGCCTTCGGGCGGCATTTTTGTTTGGGGCGCCGGTGCCAGCCGACCGCCGACCCAACCGTTTGTTAACCCTGATCTGACAAGACTGACGCTGGTAGAGTTTTGCGTAGCGTTCGGGTTCCTGTGTTGATGGCGGTCATTCAATCGGCGGAGAGGTTGCTGCCATCGAGCCTTCGCGGCAAGGCGGAGCCTCTGTTGCGCGCTGTCGCGACCGTTCTCGCCAGCGACGATCCGCGCAATCTCGCCCAGCGCATGGCGCTCATCGCCTTTGCCATTCGCGTCGCCAGTGCGGCCATCGCCTTCATCTCGCAGATCATCCTTGCCCGCGTGATGGGCGAATTCGAATACGGCATCTTTGTCTTCGTCTGGGCGATCGTCGTCATTTTCGGCGACATGTCCTGCCTCGGCTTTCACACGACGGTCGTGCGCTTCCTGCCCGATTATGTCGGCCGCAGCGCCTATGCGGAAATCCGCGGCCTCACCTCGACCGCTCGCATTTTTGCGATGCTCTCCTCGACGGCTCTGGCGGCGGGCGGTTTCCTCGTGCTCTGGCTCTTCCGCGACCACGTCGCCGGCTACTATGTCGTGCCGCTCTTCGTCGGTCTGTTCTGCATGCCGATGATCGCGCTCGGCGACGTGCTTGAAAGCACGGCGCGCGCCCATAGCTGGGCCGTCGTGGCGCTGAGCCCGACCTATATCATCCGGCCGCTGCTGATCCTCGTCTTCATGGTCTTGGCCGTGTGGCTGGGCGAGCCGCATACGGCGCTGACGGCGATGGTGGCAGCACTCGCCGCCACCTATCTCACCACCGTGGCGCAGTTCTTCAACATCGTGCGCCGGCTCGGCAAGCGCTATCTCGCCGGTCCGCACAAGGTTGAGTTCGGCCTCTGGATCAAGGCGGCGCTGCCGATCTTCCTGATCGAGGGCTTCGGCTTTCTGCTTACCAATTCCGACGTCATCGTCGTCGGCCTGTTTCTGGATCCGGAAAGCGTCGCCATCTATTTCGCCGCCGCCAAGACGATGGCGCTGGTGCATTTCGTATTCTTCTCGGTGAAGGCCGCCGCCGCGCCGCGTTTTTCCGCGATGTTCGCCGCCGGCGACCGCGTGGGGCTGGCGCGTTTTGCCGGCGAGACGGCACGCTGGAGCTTCTGGCCGTCGCTCGCCGTCGGGCTGTCCGTGCTGGCGGCCGGCCATCTGCTGCTGTCGCTCTTCGGCCCGGCCTTCACGGCGGGCTGGGGCCTGATGTTCATCCTCTTTGCCGGCATTCTCGCCAAGGCGCTTGTCGGGCCGGGCGAGGTGCTGCTGACCATGTGTGGCGAGCAGAAGCTGTGCGTTGCCGTTTATGCCGCCGCACTTGCCGCCAACATCACCTTCAACGTCACGCTCATTCCGCTCTTCGGCCTCGTCGGGGCGGCCTCCGCTACGGCCGGTGCCATGGTCGTCGAGGCGCTGCTGCTGCATATCGCCGTGCGGCGAAAACTTTCCATCCTTCTTTTCGCCTTCGCCGATCCGGTGACGGCAAAACTTGCCAACGGGACGGACCACCATGACCGATAGTCACGGCTTCGACCACACGATCGCTGCCGGCCGCGCCCAGGCGGCCATTCCGCCGGCACCGCCGCTGGCCCAGCCGCCGGCCGACCAGCGTTTCGCCATCGGCCGCCCCGGCCGCTCGCTCGCCATCTATCCCGCGAATGCCGGCTATGAACTGCAGCAGGAACTCGACTTCCTGTCGAACCGCGTGATGGAACCGAACGTCTTCTTCACCGGCCGTTTCCTGGCGCCCGCCATGCCGCGCCTGGAGGACCGCATGGTGCGCCTTTCGGTTATTCGCGACGAGGCGGGCGGCCGCAGCCGTATGCGCTTCCTCATGCCGTTCTCCGTCGAGAAGCCCGGCTTCTCCATCGGCTCGAGCATCCTGCGCGCGTGGTCGAACCCGTTCGGCCCCCTCGGAACGCCACTGGTCGATGCGGAGGAGGCGGCCGAAACGCTCGACAATTTCCTGGAGGTCATGGGTGGCCCCAATACGGGGCTGCCAGCCATCCTCGTCCTGCCGGACCTGCGCCTCAACGGTGCTTTCGCCCAGTTGATCCGCGCCGTCGCTATCGGCCGCAACCTGCCCGTCACGGTGACCGATACCTATCGCCGGCCGATGCTGGAGAGCCTGCTCGACGGCCAGACCTATCTGCAAAAGGCCATTTCGCCGGAGCATTTCCGTGAGTTGCGCCGGCAGTGGCGCAAGCTCGATGCGCTGGGTGTGCTCAACTACAATGTCGCCCGCCAGCCCGCCGATATCCGGCTGCGCATGGAGGAGTTCCTGCTGCTCGAGGCGGGCGGCTGGAAGGGCCGTGGCCGCACGGCGATGATCAACGACCGCTACCGCGCCGCCTTCGCGCGCGAGGCGATCAGCAACCTCGCCGAGACCGACGGCGTGCGCATCCACACGCTCGACCTCGACGGCCGCGCCATCGCGTCGATGATCGTCTTCATGATGGGCGGCGAGGCCTATACGTGGAAGACGGCCTATGACGAGGAGTTCGCGAAATACTCGCCCGGCAAGCTTTTGGTGGCCGAGCTGACCGAATGGCATCTCGACGACGCCAATATCGCCCGCTCGGATTCCTGTGCGGTGCCGGATCACCCGGTCATGAGCCGGTTCTGGGAAGAGCGGGAGGATATGGGCACGCTGGTCGTCGGCCTGCAGCAGAACCGCGACCGCGACGTGCGCCAGGTGGCAGCCCAGCTGCACCTCTACCGCAACACCCGCAACGTGGCGCGCCTGCTGCGCGACAAGATCCGCTCCCTCGCCCGCCGCTAAGCCAGAGGCTCAGGCGGCGAAGGGCGTCTCCTCCGCCGCGCGCTTGCGCAGCAGGTGGCGGATGACCTTGCCCGATGTCGTGAGCGGCAAACTGTCGACGAAGTCCACCTCGCGCGGATATTCGTGCATGGAGAGCCGCGATTTCACCCATTCGCGGATGTCCACCGCCAGTGCCGGCGAAGGCGTATAGCCCGGGCGCAGCATGACATAGGCCTTGACGATCTCCGTGCGCACCGGATCCGGCTTGCCGACGGCGGCGGCGAGCTGTACGGCGGGATGGCCGGCCAGGCAATCCTCGATTTCGCTCGGCCCGATGCGATAGCCCGAGGAGGTGATCACGTCGTCGTCGCGGCCGAAGAAGGTGACGTAACCCTCATCGTCCATGCGCCCGAGATCGCCCGTCGTCATCCAGTCGCCGATGAATTTCTCCGCCGTCGCCTTCTCGTTCCTCCAATAGCCGAGGAACATCACCGGATCCGGCCGCTTGACGGCGACCTGGCCTACCGTGCCGCGCGGCACTTCCCTGCCTTGTGCGTCGATGATCGCGATGACATGGCCCGGCACCGCCTTTCCGATCGGCCCCGGCCTGGAGGCGCCGAGCTTGCCGATGGAGCCCAGCACGATGTTGCACTCGGTCTGGCCGTAGAATTCGTTGATGGTGATGCCGAGCGTGTCGCGTACCCATTCCCAGGTCTCGCGGCCAAGCGATTCGCCCGCCGAGCCGATGGTGCGCAGGTTCAGCCGGTATTTTTCACGCGGATTGGCAACGGTCTTCATCAGCCGCAATGCTGTCGGCGGAATGAAGGCGTTGCGCACGTCCATGTCCTGCATGATGCGATAAGCCATGTCGGGATCGAATTTCTGACCCGGAGAAGAGACGACGGGCACGCCGAGCAGCAGCGCGGGCAGCAGCACGTTGAGAAGTCCGCCCGCCCAGGCCCAGTCGGATGGCGTCCAGATGCGGTCGCCCGGCTGCGGCAGGAATTCATGGTGCATCTGGAAGCCCGGCACATGACCGAGCAGCACGCGGTGGCCATGCAGCGCACCCTTCGGCGGCCCCGTGGTGCCTGACGTGTAGATCATCATCGCCGGATCGTCCGGGCCGCTGTCGACGGCGGCGAAGGGGCCGGCATGTTTCTCAATGAGATCGTGGAAGGACTCTGCCGAGGGATCATCCGACGGCTGCGTCGTCACGATGAGATCGAGCGTCGGCAATTCGGCGCGGATTGGCCCCAAACGTTCGGCACCGAAGCGGTTCGTCACGATCGCCCTGGCCTCGGCGTTCTTCAACCGGAAAAGCAGCGCATCTGCACCAAACAGCAGCGCCAGCGGTAAAGCGATGGCGCCGAGCTTGTAGATCGCGACATGGGCGATAACGGTTTCGAAGCCCTGCGGCAAAAGGATCGCGACGCGGTCGCCCTGCCGGACGCCCTCGGCAACAAGCGCCGCGGCGAAGGCGTCGGAGCGGGCGGCGAGTTCGCCATAGGTCATGAAGAGGGGGGCGCCATCCGGCAGGAAATGCTGAAGACAGACACGATCCGGCGCGCGGACGGCCCAGGCATTGGAGACGGCAGTGCCGATGTTGAACCGGTCGGGGATATCCCAGCGGAAATCCCCGTACAGCGCGTCATAGGTCGATCTCTCCGAGAGCATCCGCACCACTCCAGTTTGCTGCACTGCAACTAGCATTTCGGAGGGGGCGTCGGCAATGGCGGCTTTTGCGGGCTCAGGGCCAGGCGAGGCGGTTGTCGATCTCCTCGACCTCCTTCACCGAAGCCGCGATGATGACGGCGCGTTCGGCCTCTTCTGCCGAACCGATGCTGCCTGAAAGGATGATCCGCCGGCCTTTGCAGGTCACGGTGACGTCGGAGGCATCCACGTCGCCGGCGACGGAAAGGGCATCGGCCACTTGCGCCTCCAGCCAGGCGGGATGGGGCGGCTCGGCATGCTCGGGTTTTTCGCCCTTGAAAGTGGCTTCCTTGAAAACCATGACGCGCTCCTATGGTCGGGTTAACGGAAAGAAACGCCGATCGCCGGCATTTGTTCGCTGCGGTTTAAGGGAGGATTAGCATTGTTTCGAAGTCGGACAGATCCGCCCCGGAATGGACGTTGCCGTCTGAGGCGTATTGCGGTTAGACCTTTGGTATCGCAACCAGGGATGGCATATGAGCACGATCAATATTAGCGGCTTCACCTCTAAATCCGGGGCTAGTTTCAGCGAATTTGTTTCTGAGAAACTTGATTCGATCTTCGATTTCGACCGGGAAAAATTTACGACGACTTCCATGAAGTTCTGGGATGTCGACGAAGACACGTCGATGACCTTTCTCGGCAAGGGTCTCACCTATGCCAAGGATGCCGACGGTGAAGTCATCGGTGTCAAGACCGGTACGCTCACGTCCTTCACGGCGATTGCCGAGGGTGCGAAGGTGTTGGATATCACGGGCCTTTCGCTTTCCGGCCCGGCTCTGACCAAGGCCATCAACAGCGGCAGCTCAAGCACGTTCCTGAACGCGCTTCTTTCGGGCAACGACGTCATCAAGGCGACGAAATACGCCGACGTCTTCTGGGGTGGCGACGGCAACGACACGCTTTACGGCTACGATGGCAATGACACGATGTCGGGTGGCAATGGTGCCGATACGCTCATCGGCGGCAACGGCAACGACAAGCTGAAGGGCGATGCCGGCAACGACACGCTCAAGGGAGACGCGGGCAACGACCGTCTCGAAGGCGGTGCCGGTGCCGATAAGCTCTACGGTGGTGCCGGTGCAGACACGTTCGTCTTCCGCACGAAGACGGATTCACTGACGACCGCGCCGGACAAGATCTTCGATTTCAGCCGGGCGCAGAAAGACAAGATCGATCTCAGCGCCTTCGATGCGAGCACCGCCAAAGGCCTGCAGGACTTCTCTTTCATCGGCACGCAGAAATTCCATAACAAGGCCGGTGAGCTGCGATATGAGATCAAGAACGGCGATACGTTCATCCATGGGGATACCGATGGAAACGGCAAGGCCGATTTTACGATCGTACTCGATACGTCGCTGAAGCTTATCGGAACCGACTTCATCTTCTGAGAGGTTCGCGTATATCTGCGAAGACATACCCCTGAAACGGTTGAGACCCAAGAGCGTGCACATCGCTCTCGGGTCCCCCTCACAACCGCATCCGGGGGTGTCTGCAGTTGCACAGGATAAATGCGGCTCTGCAAAATTTGTTCCCGCTAAAAAACGAATTTTTTCTCCGGGGTCTGGAGATTTTGCAACCGCGCCCTAAACAGCGCGGTTTTCCCACGAGGAAACCCTCTCAATTCGAATAGCGATGTGGTGATTTTTGGTGCCCCATGCCGGAATCGAACCAGCACTCCTTTCGGAACTCGATTTTGAGTCGAGCGCGTCTACCAGTTCCGCCAATGGGGCACGGCACTGAAGCCATCGCCGTTTACACGATGCTTGGCCGGGCGGCAACCGGCAAATCGCCGGCAAATCGGAAGTGACCGACGCTATCACTTCTCCGTGCGGCGATTTACAATGGTGCCGCACCTGATAGAACTCGGCGCCGTTTCGCCGGCATCCCCGCCGGCCCGATTGGACGAACTGATGACGGCTTCCCTCAATCTCTCCCGCAAGGCTTCCGCCGGTCTGCTTTCGCTTGGCATGGCCGCGACCGTCGGCGGTGCGCTCGCCTTCGAACATATCGGCGGCTACATCCCCTGTGCGCTCTGCCTTTTGCAGCGCGATCCCTATTATTACGGCATTCCGGTCGCGGTCGCAGCGCTGCTTTCGGCGCTCTTCAACGGACCGATCTGGCTGACGCGCCTGCTGCTCGCCATCGCCGGCATCATGATGCTCGTCGGTGCCGGCATGGGCGTCTATCACGCGGGCGTCGAATGGGGCTTCTGGGAGGGGCCGGCAACCTGCGCGACCACGGCGCAGGGTGTCACACAGAATGCCGGCGACCTCCTGTCCGATATCAACACGAAGCACGGTCCGTCCTGCACGGAAGCATCGTTCCGGCTGCTCGGCCTGTCGTTTGCCGGCTGGAATGTGATCGCAAGCCTCATCCTCGCCGCGATCGCCTTCAAGGGCGCGCGGTCGACGAAAGCGTGATGTCCGCAACCCGTTTCAAACGCATGTCATCGTCGCAAAACCGTCCCCCGGTTTTGCGCCTGATGCGTCATGGTTGCAGTTCGACGTCCCAGTAGAGATAGTCCATCCAGCTTTCATGCAGATAGTTGGGTGGAAACAGTCGCCCGTTATTGTGCAGATCCTGAACCGTCGGCTGGTAGGGCTTCTGATGCGGGTGCATACCCGCCTGCTTCGGCAGCTTGCTGCCTTTTCTCAGATTGCACGGGGAGCAGGCCGCGACCACATTCTGCCAGGTCGTCTCGCCGCCATGGGCGCGCGGGATGACGTGGTCGAAGGTCAGGTCGTCGGGCGTCCCGCAGTACTGGCATTCGAACTTGTCGCGCAGGAACACGTTGAACCGGGTAAAGGCCGGATGGCGTGAGGGCTGCACGTAGGTTTTCAGGCACACGACGCTTGGCAGGCGCATCGTGAAACTCGGCGAAGACACCGAATGGTCGTATTCGGCGATGATGTTTACGCGGTCAAGAAATACGGCCTTGATCGCGTCCTGCCAGGACCAAAGCGACAAGGGGTAATAACTCAGCGGCCTGTAGTCAGCATTCAGTACGAGCGCTGGCAGGGCCTGTGGTGAAACAGAAATCGTCAAGGGCTTCTCCTGATCGATTCGGCATCTGCCCTTCTATATTAGGCCCGTTGTTACAGCATTGTGAAGCCGGAATGGAAAAGCGGAAATGATGGATTTTCGCGGGTTCATCCTTCCAGCACCGGCGCGACCTCGCGGCGCATTTCCCGTGCATAATAAGCCCAGAAAAGCCGGGCCGAAACACCGCGCCAGGGCGCCCATTTCTCGGCGATAGCGTCGAGTTCCTGCGGGGTCGGGCGCATGCCGAGCCCGAGTGCATGGGCAACCGCATTCTGAAGCGCGACGTCGCCCGACGGGAAGATATCCGGGTGGCCGCCGCAGAACAGCAGATAAACATCCGCCGTCCAGCGGCCGATGCCCTTGATGGCGGTCAGCTTCCGCGTCGCGGCGGCAGCCTCCATATGGCAGATGGCGTCGAGATCGAGGTCGCCGCGATCGACGCTTTCGGCCGCGCGGCGCAGCGTCTCAGCCTTTGCCCGCGACAGGCCGATCGTGCGGCAGTCCTCATCGGAAAGGCGAAGCATGTGGTGGGGCGTGATATCGCCCGCCGACTCCTCCAGCCGTCGCCAGATCGCATCGGCGCTCGCCCTTGAAACCATCTGCGCGACGATGATGCCGGCAAGGCCCCGGTAGCCGGGGGGAAGGCGGCGCAGCGGTACGGGACCGGCCTTGTCGATGACGTTGAAAAGGCGCACGTCGATCAGCGCGAGATCGACGAGACCGGCCGCGACATCGGCATCCGTTTTGATCATGTGCAATTGCATTGTCGTGGGCCGCCCTTTTGTTGTCGTGCGCGCCTCGTCATGGCAGAAGACCTCATGCACGATCCTTTGTCAAAACCGCGTGTCTTCCGTTTCGCGCCGAGCCCGAACGGGCTCCTGCATCTCGGCCACGCGCTGTCGGCGATCCTCAACCATGATCTCGCCGCGGCCTGCGGCGGCCGGTTCCTGCTGCGCATCGAAGACATCGACCCCGCGCGCTCGCGACCCGAGTTCGAGGCGGCGATCTATCGCGATCTCGCCTGGCTGGGGCTCGATTGGGAAAAGCCGGTGCGGCGGCAGTCGGAGCATCTCGGTTTCTACGCTGCGGCGCTTGAGCGCCTGAAGGCGATGGGTCTGCTCTATCCGGGTTTCTTGAGCCGTGGCGAGGTGAAGGCGCGGGTCGAGGCGCATGAGGCGGTCGGCGGGGCCTGGCCGCGCGATCCCGACGGTGCCCCGCTCTATCCGACGGAGGAGCGGGGGTTCGACCGGGGCGAGGCGCTGGCCTGGATTGCCTCGGGGCGGCAGCATGCCTGGCGGCTCGATATGGACAAGGCGTTGGCTCTTGCCCCAGACGGCCTGGACTGGTCGGAGGCCGGTGCGGGGCCGGAGTGCGAGACGGGTATCGTGCCGGCGCGGCCGGAACGCTGGGGCGATGTCGTCCTCTCCCGGCCGGATGCGCCAGTCAGCTACCATCTCGCCGTGGTGCTCGACGATGCGGAGCAGGGCGTCACCGATGTCGTGCGTGGACAGGATCTCTTTCATGCGACCTCCGTGCACCGGTTGTTGCAGAGCCTGCTTGGACTGCCGGCGCCGGCCTATCGGCACCACGGGCTGGTGCCGGGGCCGGATGGGCGAAAACTCTCCAAGAGCAACCAGGATACCGGCATTGCCGCCTATCGGGAGAAAGGCCTGTCACCGGCCGGCCTTCGCGCCCTGCTCGCGGGCTATGGCTTCGTCCTCCATTGATTCGCCAGCGACGGGTGCGGGCTTTTTCACGCCCCTGATCTTGTCGAGGATGACGTGTTTGACGCGGTATTTCAGGAGTGCGGCGTTGATTTCGGCCCCGAGAATGAAGATCACGCCGACGATGTAGAGGAAGACCAACGCAATCATGATCGAGGCGAGGCCGGCATAGGTCGAGACGTAGTTGGCGAAGGTCGCGAGATAGGACGCAAACGTATAGGCGCCGATGCCCCACGCGGCGAGCGTGAGAAAGATGCCCGGCAGCACGTCAGCGATTTTTCTGCGGCCAGCCGGCAGCCAGAGATGGGCGATCAGGAGGCCGATGAACAGGACGAGGATCGTGCCGAACAGGCCCCAGCTTTCCACCCAGGAATAGACGTAGGTGAGCCAGGGCAACCAGTCGCCGGTGGCGCGCACGGCGAGCGGTGCCGCGACGAGCACGATGCTGATGACGGCTAGCGCCAGCACGCTGGCGATGACGAAGCCGAGGCTGGCGAGGCGCGTGACATACCAGTAGCGCGTCTCGGCCACCCGATAGGCCCGGTTAAGCGAGATGCGCAACGCCTCCACGCCGTTCGAGGCGAAGTAGGCGGCGGCGAGCACCGAAACGGTCAACAGCCCGCCGCGCGGGATGGTGAGGACGGCGACGACCTCGCGCGAAATGGGCGCGGCGATCGATTCCGGCCAGGTGTCGAAAATGAGATGCACCGCTGTTTCGGCGAATTGATCGGCGCCGAGAAAGGAAGCAAGGGCGGTGCCGAAGATCAGGAACGGAAAGATCGCAAGCAGCGTGGAGAGCGCGACATGGCTGCCCATCGCCCAGCCGTCGTCCTCTGAAAAATGCCAGATCGCATCGAAGACGACCTTGTAGGCAAGGCGGATGGCGGTCGGCATCGGCAATGTCCAGTCCCTTCGCAGCCGTTACGCGACTGCACTCTCATTGTCTGTTGCGGTTGAATATGGGAAACCAAGGCGAATTTGTACAGGAAATGACCATGTCTTCTCCAGAAACGACGCGAAGCATCATCGTTACCGGCTGCTCCTCCGGGATCGGCGCCTACTGCGCCCGCGCACTTAAGGCCGAGGGCTGGCGGGTCTTTGCGACGGTGCGGCGCGAGGAGGATCTGGCGAGCCTACAGGCCGACGGCATCGAAGCGTTGCTGATGGATTATACCAGGCCGGACACCATCGCCGCCCTTGTCGAGACGGTTCTTGCGCGCACCGGCGGGCGGCTCGATGCGCTTTTCAACAACGGCGCCTATGGCCAGGCCGGCGCCGTCGAGGATCTTCCCGTCGAGGTGCTGCGCGAGCAGTTCGAGACGAATGTCTTCGGCTGGCACGACCTGACGCGCCGGGTCATTCCCGTCATGCGCCGGCAGGGTCATGGCCGCATTGTACAGTGCTCGTCGATCTTGGGCATCGTGCCCTATCGCTGGCGCGGCGCCTACAATGCCTCGAAATTCGCGCTGGAGGGCCTGTCGCTGACGCTGCGCATGGAGCTCAAGGGCTCGGGCGTGCATGTCAGCCTGATCGAGCCGGGGCCAATCGCCTCGCGCTTCACCGCCAATGCGCTGCATTACATCGAGAAGAATATCGATCTTGAAAACTCGCTTCATGCGGAAGAATACCGCCGGCAGCTCCAGCGCCTGCGCGGCGAATCGAAACCGGCGCGTGGCAAGCTCGGACCCGACGCAGTGCACGCGGTGTTGCGCCATGCGCTGACGGCCAAAGCGCCGCGGCCGCATTACGTCGTCACGCGGCCGGCGAAGCAGGGCGTGCTGCTCAAGAAGCTGCTGCCGGCGGGGCTTTTCTATCGTATCATCGGCAGACTCGGCTGACGCGGCGCGGCGTCGCAGGCTTTTTGCCGCAAAAGACGTGCACTTTGCGTGAAATGCCCTATGTGAATAGGGCTGACAGAAATCAAACCGGAACGTTGGCATGTCTTCCTTCCTCACCTTCATGACCCTGCTCGTCATGGGCCTCGTCGTCATCGTGCTCGTGCGCGGCCTCGTCAACATGGCCAAGGGCGGCAGCGGCAACACGTCCAACAAGCTGATGCAGGCGCGCGTCCTGCTGCAGGCCGTCGCCATCGTGCTGATCATGCTGACGCTGTGGATCACCGGCGGCGGGCGCGGCTGATGGTCAAGCTCAACAAGATCTACACGCGGACCGGTGATGACGGCACGACGGGCCTCGTCGACGGCCCGCGCCGCAAGAAGCACGACCTGCGCGTCGAATCCTACGGCGCGGTTGACGAGACGAATTCCTGCATCGGGCTCGTGCGCCAGCATCTTGTCGATCATTCCGATCTCGACCGGATGATCGTCCGCATTCAGAACGACCTCTTCGATCTCGGCGCCGATCTCGCCACGCCCGAGACCGGCAAGAAACTCGACTACGAGCCGCTGCGCATCGTGCCGTCGCAGGTCGACCGGCTGGAGCAGGAGATCGACACGCTCAATGCCGATCTCGAGCCGCTGCGCTCCTTCGTGCTGCCGGGCGGTACGCCGGCGGCGGCGGCGCTGCATCTGGCGCGCACCGTCGCGCGCCGGGCCGAGCGGCGCATCGTCGCCTTGCAGGAGAGCGAGGGCGAGGCGGTGTCGGCGGCAGCCGTCGCCTATATCAACCGGCTCTCGGATTTCCTCTTCGTCGCCGCGCGCTGGGTAAACGACAAGGGTCGCACGGACATATTGTGGGTTCCAGGGCAGAACAGGTAAGCTCGTCCGCCAAGGCCTTGGGGAAGGGAATCCATGTTCATACCGCTGCATGACGCGAACGCCCTGAAATACATCAAGGTGCAATATGTCACGATCAGCCTGATCGCGATCAATGTCGTCGTCTGGCTGGTGACGGGGCTCGTTTCGACGCAGGCCTTTTCCGATGCGGCGGTGGTCGGCCTCGGTTACATCCCGGCGGTCGTCTTCGATTTCGCCGATCTCGAACCCAGCCTCGTGCTGGTGCCGGAAGATGCGACCTACATCACCTATGCCTTCCTGCATGGCGATTTCATGCATCTCGCCTCCAACATGCTGTTCCTCTGGGTGTTCGGCGACAATGTCGAGGATGCGCTGGGGCACTTTCGCTTTCTCCTCTTCTATCTGCTTTGCGCGGCGGCCGGTGCTTTGGTGCACGGCCTTGTGCAGCCGGATTCCGAGGCGCCGCTGATCGGCGCGTCGGGGGCGATTTCCGGCGTGGTGGCCGCCTATTTCCTGCTGCATCCCAAGGTGCGTGTGTGGGTTCTGGTGTTTTTCCGCATTCCCCTGCCGCTGCCGGCGGTCATTCCACTGGCTTTCTGGATCGCGCAGCAGTTCTACATGCTGGCGGTCAACCGTGACGGGGGCGTCTCCTGGGGCGCCCATGTCGGCGGTATCGTCGCTGGCGCGCTGCTGGTTCTCGTGCTCCGGCGGCGCGGCGTGCCGCTCTTCGATCGCACCATCGTGACCCCCAAGGCGGTACGGCACGTGGAGGCGACGCCGGTGCCGGCGGACGAAACCGCCGCCCAGTCTTCCGTCCCGACGACCCATTGGGGGCGTCAATGACGGATAAATTGACGTGAACGTAAAGGTAATTTATAAGGCCTGCGTTTTCACGGGGGAGGGCCCGTGATGCATTGTATTTGGGGAAAAAACACGTATCGATGTCGCCAACCGACAATCAGGACGCCCCTGAAAGGCGCATTTTCCCTCGCGGGCATATGAAGGAAGGAAGCCATGAAGATCTTGGTCCCAGTGAAGCGCGTTGTTGATTACAACGTAAAGATCCGCGTGAAGTCGGATGGGTCTGGCGTCGAGCTTGCGAACGTCAAGATGTCGATGAACCCGTTCGACGAGATTT
>NZ_JBLZPH010000097.1:33676-59397 GCF_049199205.1 Shinella sp. M31
TCGATGAACCCGTTCGACGAGATTTCGGTGGAAGAGGCGCTGCGGCTGAAGGAAGCCGGCAAGGCCGAGGAAGTGGTCGTGGTGTCGATCGGTCCGGCGAAGGCCGAAGAAACGCTGCGCACCGCGCTCGCCATGGGTGCCGACCGCGCCGTGCTGGTCGAGACGGACGACGCCGTCGAGCCGCTGGCGGTCGCCAAGATCCTCAAGGGTGTTGCTGACGCCGAACAGCCGGGCCTCATCATCGTCGGCAAGCAGGCGATCGATGACGATTCCAACCAGACCGGCCAGATGCTGTCGGCGCTGCTCGGCTGGGCGCAGGCGACCTTCGCCTCCAAGGTAGAGATCGGTTCCGGTTCCGCCCAGGTGACGCGCGAAGTCGACGGCGGTCTCCAGACCATCGAGGTGAAGCTTCCGGCCGTCGTCACGACGGACCTTCGCTTGAATGAGCCGCGCTATGCCTCGCTGCCGAACATCATGAAGGCGAAGAAGAAGCCGCTCGACAAGAAGTCGCCGGCCGATTTCGGCGTCGATACGAGCCCGCGCCTGAAGGTGCTGAAGACCGAGGAGCCGTCGGGCCGCAAGGCGGGCGTCAAGGTCAAGTCGGTCGCCGAGCTGGTCGAAAAGCTCAAGACCGAAGCCGGCGTGCTTTGATCCGGAAGATTTGAGGAGATTACGAACATGGCCATTCTTCTTCTGGCAGACCACGACAATGTTAGCCTTTCCGACCAGACCGCCAAGGCGCTGACGGCAGCTGCGAAGATCGGTTCGGACGTGCATGTGCTCGTCGCCGGCTCCGGCGCCAAGGCCGCGGCCGATGCGGCTGCAAAGCTCTCGGGCGTCTCCAAGGTGCTGCTCGCCGACGATGCGAGCCTCGGCAACAACCTCGCCGAACCGCTGGCGGCACTCATCGTGTCGCTGGCCGGCAATTACGATGCCATCGTCTCGGCGGCGACCTCGGTCGGCAAGAACGTTTTGCCGCGCGTTGCCGCCCTGCTCGATGTCGCGCAGGTCTCGGAGATCGTCGAGGTCGTCAGTGCCGACACGTTCAAGCGTCCGATCTATGCGGGCAATGCCATCCAGACGGTTCAGTCCACCGACGCCAAGAAGGTGATCACCGTGCGCACGGCGTCCTTCGCCGCTGCCGGCGAGGGCGGAAACGCGTCCGTCGAGACGATCGCGGCCGCAGCGAACCCGGGCCTCTCGACCCACGTCAAGGATGCACTGTCCTCCTCCGACCGTCCGGAGCTTACCTCTGCCAAGATCATCATCTCGGGCGGCCGCGCGCTGGGCTCGTCGGAAAAGTTCCAGGAGGTCATCCTGCCGGTCGCCGACAAGCTGGGTGCCGCCGTCGGTGCCTCCCGCGCGGCCGTCGATGCGGGCTATGCGCCGAACGACTGGCAGGTCGGGCAGACGGGCAAGGTGGTCGCGCCGCAGCTCTATATCGCCTGCGGCATCTCGGGTGCGATCCAGCATCTGGCCGGCATGAAGGACAGTAAGGTGATCGTTGCGATCAACAAGGACGAGGAAGCACCGATCTTCCAGGTCGCCGACTACGGCCTCGTCGCGGACCTCTTCGAAGCCCTGCCGGAATTGCAGAAGGCGCTTTGAGCCTGACCTAAGGTCGGGGCTTGTGCGACGATGATTTCACTGGAAAAAGTCGTCGCGTGCCTTTATCACTTCACCGGGCCGGCCTGACCGGCCCGGTGTTTTTTTGCCTGCGCTGCGGGCGCAAAGAATGGGGCCATGGGCGCTATGATCAAGAACGTCGGTATTGTGGGTGCGGGCCAGATGGGGTGCGGGATCGCGCATGTCGCGGCCGTCGCCGGCTACAAGGTCCATATCTACGATCTGTCGCCCGAGCGCATCGAGACCGGCCTTGCCACGATCAACGGCAATTTCGCCCGCCAGGTTTCCTCCGGCAAGATGACCGAGGACGAGCGCAAGAAGGCGATGGCGCTGATCAAGGGCTCCGCCGACATCAACGATCTCTCCGACGCCGACCTCGTCATCGAAGCGGCCACGGAAGACGAGACCGTCAAGCGCAAGATCTATGCGCAGGTCTGTTCCGTGCTGAAGCCGGAGGCGATCCTCGCCACCAACACGTCGTCGCTTTCCATCACCCGCCTTGCCTCCGCCACCGACCGGCCGGAGCGCTTCATGGGCATTCATTTCATGAACCCGGTTCCGGTCATGAAGCTGGTGGAGCTCGTGCGCGGTATCGCGACCGAGGAAAAGACCTTCGCGGCCGCCAAGGAATTCGTCACGGCGCTCGACAAGACGATCACCGTCGCCGAGGATTTCCCGGCCTTCATCGTCAACCGCATCCTGCTGCCGATGATCAACGAGGCGATCTACACGCTTTACGAAGGTGTCGGCTCGGTGGATGCCATCGATACCGCGATGAAGCTCGGCGCCAACCACCCGATGGGTCCGTTGCAGCTTGCCGATTTCATCGGGCTGGATACCTGCCTGTCCATCATGCAGGTGTTGCATGACGGCCTGGCCGATTCGAAGTATCGTCCGTGCCCGCTCCTGGTGAAATATGTCGAGGCCGGCTGGCTCGGCCGCAAGTCCGGCCGCGGTTTCTACGACTATCGCGGCGACGTTCCGGTTCCGACCCGCTAACTCGACCCGATTCCTCGTCTAAAGCCTTTTGCGGAAAAATGTTTCGCCTGTCGCCGGTGTGGCGGCAGGTCATGCCTCGGATGGTGTTGATCCCGCCGCTATTGTCTGGCCGAATTCAATTTCATTCGGGGATTTCAGATGAAACGTTTGCTCCTTCTCGGCGTGGCCCTTCTCGGCCTGGCCGCTCCCGCCGCACATGCCGCCGACAAGCTTCTGAACGCTTCCTATGACGTCGCGCGCGAACTGTTTGCGGCCGAGAACGAGGCGTTCGTGAAGGCGCATCCCGGCGTCACCATCGACCAGTCGCATGGCGGTACGTCCAAGCAGGCGCGCGCTATCGTCGAAGGCCTCGAGGCCGACGTCGTGACCTTCAACCAGGTCACCGACATCGATTTCCTCGTGAAGAACGGTTTCGTCACCCAGGGCTGGCAGCAGAAGTTCCCGAACAATGCCTCACCGTTCTACTCCTTCCCGTCCTTCCTCGTTCGCGCCGGCAATCCGAAGAACATCAAGGACTGGTCTGATCTGGCCCGCGACGATGTAAAGGTCATCTTCCCGAACCCCAAAACCTCGGGCAATGCGCGCTACACCTATCTGGCCGCCACGGCCTATGCCAAGGAAGCCTTCAAGAACGATCCGGCCAAGGTCGAGGCCTTCATCACGAAGATCTTCGACAACGTGCCGGTCTTCGACACCGGCGGCCGCGCGGCGACGACGACCTTCGTCGAGCGCGAGATCGGCGACGTGATCATCACCTTCGAAGCCGAGACTAAGGCGATCGCCAAGCAGTATGGCGAGGACAAGTTCCAGAGCGTCGTGCCCTCGGTCTCGCTGCTCGCCGAATTCCCGGTCGCCATCGTCGACAAGGTGGCGGATGCCCATGGCAGCCGTGACCTGGCAAAGTCCTATCTCGATTTCCTCTATGCGCCCGAGGGTCAGAAGATCGCCGCCGAATTCGGCCACCGCGTGCATGACGAGAAGGTCGCCGCCGAGTTCAAGGATCAGTTCCCGGAGATCCGCCTGGTGAATGTCGACGACGTTTTCGGCGGCTGGAAGAAGATTTCCGAGGAGCATTTCGCCGAAGGCGGCACGCTGGACAAGATCTACGGCAGCCGTTGATCTCTCGACATCGTTGTTCCGACAACCGGCGGGCCAAAGCCCGCCGGTTGTTTCCATGAGAAAGGAAGCCGTGTCTTGAGACGGCGTGTACTGCCTGGATTGCCGCTCGCGCTCGGCATCACCCTCGTCTATGTGGCCATCATCGTGGTGCTGCCGCTGGCTGCGCTCGTGTTCAAGGCGGCAAGCCTCGGGCCGGAGGATTACTGGCGCATCGTCTCCTCGGACCGCGCCGTCGCCAGCTACCGGGTGACGGTGGTCTGCGCGCTCGTCGCGACGGTGTTCAACCTGTTCTTCGGCATGGCGCTCGCCTGGGTTCTGGTGCGCTACAGCTTTCCCGGCCGCCGCCTCGTCGATGCGCTGGTCGATCTGCCCTTCGCCCTGCCGACGGCCGTCGCGGGCATTGCGCTGACGACGCTCTTTGCCGCCAACGGCTGGTTCGGCGGGCCGCTGTCACTCATCGGCATCAAGGTCGCCTATACGCCGCTCGGCATCATGGTCGCCATGAGCTTCACCAGTATCCCCTTCATCGTGCGCACGGTGCAGCCGGTGCTGGAAGAGCTCGATCCGGCGCTGGAGGAGGCGGGGCAGACGCTGGGCGCCAGCGATCTCTCGATCTTTTTCGGCGTCATCCTGCCGCTTCTGACGCCGGCGCTTCTGGCCGGCGTGTCGCTGTCCTTCGCGCGCAGCCTCGGCGAATTCGGCGCGATCATCTTCATCGCCGGCAACCAGCCGTTCTCGACGGAGATCACCGCGCTGCTCGCCTTCATCCGGCTTGAGGAATACGATTATCCGGCCTCAGCCGCGATTGCCTCCGTCATGCTGCTGACGGCCTTCGTCATGCTCGCCATTACCAATCTCATGCAGGCCCGCGCCCTGCGCTATACGGCGAGGGGCTGATCATGGCGCATCAGGGCAAGGGCAAACCGCCGCGCGTCGGCGACAACAAGATCTTCCGCCGCGTGCTGCTGACCATCGTCCTCCTGCTCGTCGGGCTGATGATCGTCGCGCCGCTCGTCGTCATCGGGGTCGAGGCCTTTTCCAAGGGTGTCGTTTATTTCGGCGCGTCGATCGCACATCCGGATACCCGCCACGCGATCATGCTGACGGTCGTCACCGCGCTGATCGCCGTGCCCATCAACACGGCCTTCGGCGTTGCTGCAGCCTGGGCGATCACCAAACATGATTTTTGGGGCAAGCGGCTGCTCACCGTGATCATCGAGATCCCCTTCTCGGTCTCGCCCATCGTCGCGGGTGTCTCCTATCTCTTCGTCTATGGCTTGCAGGGCCTGTTCGGCCATGCGCTCCAGGCGGCGGAGATCAAGATCCTCTTTGCCTTGCCGGGCATCGTGCTTGCCAGCATGTTCGTGACGGCGCCCTTCGTGGCGCGCGAGCTGATCCCGCTGATGCAGGCGCAGGGGCGCGATCTGGAGGAAGCGGCGACGTCGCTCGGCGCCAGCGGCTGGCGCACCTTCTTCTCCGTCACGCTTCCGAACATCAAATGGGCGATGCTCTATGGCGTCGTTCTGTGCAATTCGCGCGTGATGGGCGAGTTCGGCGCGGTTTCCGTCGTCTCGGGCAATATCCGCGGGCAGACGAACACGCTGCCGCTGCATATCGAGCTGCTCTATCACGATTACAACGCGGCCGGTTCCTTTGCCGCCGCATCCATTCTCGCCGGCCTCGCCATCGTCACGCTCATCGCCAAGGTGGCACTGGAGCGGCAGGGTGCGGGCCGCGTCCAGCGCCCCTCCGCTCTTGCGGGCGCCGACAGCATCACTCCGGAGGTAAGCCCTTGAAAATCCGCCTCGACAACGTCGTCAAGGAATTCGAGACCTTCCGCGCCGTGCACGGCGTCTCGCTCGATATTGAGAGCGGCGAGTTGGTCGCGCTGCTCGGCCCCTCCGGTTCCGGCAAGACGACCATCCTGCGCATGGTCGCCGGTCTTGAATATGCCGATGGCGGCGCGATCTATTTCGGCGCGGAGAATGCGACGGATATCCCGGTGCGCGACCGCGGTGTCGGCTTCGTCTTCCAGCATTACGCACTCTTCCCGCATATGACCGTCGGCGAGAACATTGCCTTCGGCATGAAGGTCTCCAAGGTGAAGCGCTCGCCGCAGGCGATTGCCGAACGGGTCAAGGAACTCTTGGATCTCGTGCAGCTGAGCGGCCTCAAGGACCGTTTCCCCGGCCAGATTTCCGGCGGCCAGCGCCAGCGTGTGGCGCTTGCCCGTGCGCTTGCCGTCGATCCGCGCGTGCTGTTGCTCGACGAGCCTTTTGGCGCGCTTGATGCGAATGTCCGGCGCGACCTGCGCCGCTGGCTGCGAAAGATCCATGACGAGCTTGGCATCACCACGCTCTTCGTCACGCACGACCAGGAGGAGGCGCTCGATCTTGCCGACCGCGTCGTCATCCTCAACAAGGGCCGGATCGTGCAGCAGGGCACGCCGGAGGCGGTGTGCCGCAACCCGGCCGATGCCTTCGTGATGAACTTTTTGGGCGACGCCAACCGGCTGGACGCGGATATCCGTGGCGGCAAGGCCTATGTCGAGGACGTCGCCTTCGAGGCTGACGGTATTGCCGATGGCGGCGGACAGATCCTGTTCCGCCCGGCCGACGTGACCTGGCGCGAGGACGGGCAGGGCATTGCGGCGAAGATCGTGCGGGTCATCGACCGGCCGGATTCGCGCCGCGTGCTGGCGATGACCGTGAGCGGCCAGCCGGTGGAATTCGATACCGCGCCGGAATTCCCGCATCGCAAGGGCGAGGCGGGTTTCCTCCAGATCCGCCGGCCCCGGGTCTATGCGGCGGCGTGAGATCAGCTCTTCGGGCTTGCCAGTGCCGCGTTGATCAGCGCCTTGGCGTCCTCGCTGTCCCAGGCGGCGGGGCCGTTCATGGCGGAGATCAGGCAACCCTTGTCGTCCATCAGCAGCGTGACGGGTAGGCCGAAGGCGAGGCCTTCCTTCTTCAGCGTGTTGAAGACGCCCATCGAGGCATCGCGGTAGTAGCCGAGATCGTGCACCTTGGTTTCGTCGAGGAAGGTTTTGGGTTTCTCGTCATCACCGGTGTCGATGTTGATGGCGACCACCTCGAATTTATCGGAGCCGAGGTCCTTCTGCAGTGCGTTGAGCGCCGGCATTTCCTCGCGGCAGGGTACGCACCACGTCGCCCAGAGATTGACGAGCAGGGTCTTGCCGGCGAAATCGGCGATCGTCTTCTTCTTGCCGTCGGGACCGTCGAAGACGAGATCGGGCAGCGCCCGGTGTTCATCGACCGTGCGCATGGCGGCGACCTGGCCCTTCGAGAAGGGCGTGATGGCCTCGGCCTTGGCGGCGGCGAGCGGGCAGGCGGCGGGATCAGCCGATGCGACGGCGCCCGTGGCATTGCCAGACAGGCTCTCCTTCACGTATATCGCAGCACCACCGGCGAGAAGTCCGGCAAGGCCGGCAATGGCGATGAGCTTTCCTGCCGGCAGGCCGAGGGTCTTCTTCACTGACATTTCATTCTCCAGGACACTTTTCCAGGCAGGCACCCATGGCAGACGGCACTTCCGAGACGAAATCCTCGAACCAGATGTGGGGCGGCCGCTTCGCCTCGGGACCGGATGCAATCATGGAGGAGATAAATGCCTCCATCGGCTTCGACAAGAAGCTTTATGCCCAGGACATCCGCGGCTCAAAGGCGCATGCCGAAATGCTCGCCCATCAGGGCATCATTTCGGCCGAGGATAAGGAAAAGATCGTTCACGGTCTCGACACGATCCTGTCAGAGATCGAAAGCGGCAATTTCGAATTCTCGCGCAAGCTCGAAGACATTCATATGAATGTCGAGGCGCGGCTTGCCACGCTGATCGGCCCCGCCGCCGGCCGCCTGCACACCGCCCGCTCGCGCAACGACCAGGTGGCGCTCGATTTCCGCCTGTGGGTCAAGGAAGAGCTGCAGAAGACCGAGAAGGCGCTGACCGGCCTGATATCAGCCTTCCTCGACCGCGCGGAAGAGCATGCCGAAACCGTCATGCCCGGCTTCACCCATCTCCAGACGGCGCAGCCCGTCACTTTCGGCCATCATTGCATGGCCTATGTCGAAATGTTCGGCCGTGACCGCCAGCGCGTGCGCCACGCCATCGAGCATCTCGACGAAAGCCCGATCGGCGCGGCGGCCCTTGCCGGCACCGGCTACGCCATCGACCGTCACATGACGGCCAAGGCACTTGGCTTCCGCGAGCCGACCCGCAATTCCATCGATACGGTTTCCGACCGCGACTTCGCGCTGGAATTCCTGTCGATTGCCGCCATCGCCTCGGTCCACCTGTCGCGCCTGGCGGAGGAAATCGTCATCTGGTCTACGCCGCAGTTCGGCTTCATCCGCCTGTCGGACGCCTTCTCGACCGGCTCGTCCATCATGCCGCAGAAGAAGAATCCCGATGCCGCCGAGCTGGTGCGCGCCAAGACCGGCCGCATCAACGGTTCGCTGATCGCGCTTCTAACCGTCATGAAGGGCCTGCCGCTCGCCTATTCCAAGGACATGCAGGAAGACAAGGAACAGGTCTTCGACGCCGCCGAAAGCCTGGAACTCGCTATTGCCGCGATGACCGGCATGGTGCGCGACATGACCATCCGTACCGACAGGATGAAGGCTGCGGCCGGTTCCGGCTATTCCACCGCCACCGACCTTGCCGACTGGCTGGTGCGCGAGGCGGGCCTGCCCTTCCGTGACGCCCACCATGTCACCGGCCGCGCCGTAGCACTCGCCGAAAGCAAGGGCTGCGACCTTGCCGAGCTTACGCTGGACGAGCTTCAGGCGATCCATGCGGCGATCACCGCAGACATTTTCAACGTGTTGACGGTCGAGGCTTCGGTCGCCAGCCGCAAGAGCTATGGCGGCACGGCGCCGTCGGAGGTCAGGAAGCAGATCGCCTGGTGGCGGCAGCGCAACTGATCAAAGGGCTTGCAGGACTCATCATTAGATTAAGGGTGCACAAGGGCGGGCGAATTCGCTAAGGATTAGGCCCACCGGCAATTCCAGGGAACGTTTCATGACACTCAGCGATATCGGCAGGCTGGCTCTTGTGCTCGGCCTTTCCGCGGCGGTGCTGACCGCTTGCGGCCGCAAGGGCGATCTCGACCTGCCGGGTGGCGCCAAGCCGGTCTTCAAGACGAATGCCGAAGGCAAGAAGGTCGAGCAGGTCGAAGACAAGCCCTTCGTTCTCGATCCCCTTCTTTGAAAGATCAGCAACCGTGAACCATTTCGAGCATCGTGACGGCATTCTCCATGCGGAGGACGTGCCGGTTCCTGAAATCGCCAAGGCGGTCGGCACGCCCTTCTACGTCTATTCGACGGCCACGCTGGAGCGCCATTACAAGGTCTTCTCCAAGGCCTTCGACGGTGTCGATGCCATGGTCTGCTATGCGATGAAGGCGAATTCTAACCAGGCGGTCTTGAAGACGCTGGCGAAGCTCGGCGCCGGCATCGACGTCGTCTCGGAAGGCGAATTGCGCCGGGCGCTCGCCGCCGGCGTGCCTGCCTCGCGCATCATGTTCTCCGGCGTCGGCAAGACGCCGCGCGAGATGGATCTGGCGCTGGAAGCCGGCATCTATTGCTTCAATGTCGAATCCGAGCCGGAGCTGGAGGTGCTGAACGCCCGCGCCGTGAAGGCCGGCAAGGTCGCGCACGTTTCCTTCCGCATCAATCCCGATGTCGACGCCCGCACCCATGCCAAGATTTCGACGGGCAAGAAGGAAAACAAGTTCGGCATTTCCTGGGAGCGCGCCCGCACCGTCTATGCCCGCGCCGCCAGCCTACCGGGCATCCAGGTCACCGGTATCGACATGCACATCGGCAGCCAGATCACCGAGCTGCAGCCCTTCGAGGATGCTTTCAAGCTGCTCCGCGAACTGGTCGATACGCTGCGCGCCGATGGCCATACGATCGATCATGTCGATGTCGGCGGCGGTCTCGGCATTCCCTACAAGACGGACAACACGCCGCCGCCCTTGCCGGACGCCTATGCCGAGATCGTCAAGAACCAGCTCAAGGGCCTGAACTGCAAGATCGTCACGGAGCCCGGCCGGCTGATCGTCGGCAATGCCGGCATCCTCGTCACTGAGGTGATCTATGTGAAGGATGGCGGTGAGAAGACCTTCGTCATCGTCGATGCTGCGATGAACGACCTCATCCGCCCCACGCTCTACGAAGCGTGGCACGAGGTACAGCCGGTCGTCATCTCGGCGGCGAACGCGCCGCGCATCCGCGCCGATGTCGTCGGCCCGGTCTGCGAGACGGGCGATTATCTGGCGCAGGATCGCGAGATGACGCAGCCGAAGCCGGGCGATCTCATCGCGGTCGGTTCGGCGGGCGCCTATGGCGCGGTGCAGGCCGGCACCTACAACAGCCGTCTGCTGATCCCGGAGGTGCTGGTCAACGGCGCGGAATTCCATGTCGTTCGCCCGCGTCTTTCCTACGACGAGCTGATCGGCCTCGATTCGATCCCGGCCTGGCTTGCCTGACAAACCTGTGGCGCGCGGTCACGATTTTGCGCGCGCCCTCGTCTTCGCCACAAAGCGTGTTATCCTTCAGGCCGTGACAACATGCGGAGAGCGGTAAACGATGGCGATTGAAAAGCAGCGCAAGGCGGGGGCAGGCGGCAATCCGCTGGCACGCCGGCTTGCGGGCAAACGCCTTGCCGCCCAGACCGTTCTTTATCTGGAAGCATTCGCCCCGCGGCTCCTGCCGATCCTGCTGCTCGTGGCCGGTTTCCTCGCGCTGACCTGGTTCGGCTATTTCCGCTACGTGCCGGCCTGGCTGCATATCGCGACGCTTGTCGCTTTTGCGCTCGGCCTCGTCGCGCTTCTCTTGCGGCTGCGCGGTCTTGTCTGGCCCTCAACCGACAATGCCTACCGCATGCTGGAGACGCGCAATGCGCTCGCCCATCAGGCGATCCGCGTGCAGAACGACCGGCCGGCGGGCGGCGATGCCTTTGCCGAAGCGCTGTGGCGCGAGCATCAGGCTCGTATGGCGCGGCTCGTCAGTTCGCTGCATATCGGTGCGCCCGAGCCTGACATCGCGCGTTACGACCGCCATGCGCTGCGCGCCATTCCGGTGCTCCTCGTCGTCATCGCCTTCGCCTTCTCCTATTCCAATCGCGGCGGCCTGCTGACCGATGTCGTGTCCTTCCGCGCGCCGGCTGAATCGGCGCCGAATGTGCGGATCGATGCCTGGGTGACGCCGCCGGCGCATACGTCGCGCGCGCCGGTCTTCCTGACCGGCAACGGGCAGGGCGTTGCGGACGAGCCGGCCAAGGGCGAAATCCGCATACCGCAGTTCAGCGAACTCACCGTGCGCGTGACGGGTGGCGGCAACGAGGCGGTTGGCTATCAGGTCACGGGCGAGAAGGACGTGACGGCAATCCGCCCCGACGAAGACAAGCCGAAGGACGAGAAGGCCGGCGATACCAAGAGCCCGCAGAAGGCCGATGTCGCGGCGGTGGCCGGCGCCAAGACCATGCACTACAAGATATTGAAGGACGGCACGCTCACGGTCGGTGACCGGACCTGGACCTTCGGCGTCATTCCGGACCGCGTGCCGGAGATCGCCTTCGACGGCATTCCGAAGAAGACGGTCGCCGCCGCGCTCGAAATCAGCTTCATCGCCAAGGACGATTACGGGCTTCAGGAAGCGAGAGCCGAAATCGTGCCGGTCGAGGAAGCGAAGGACGCGCGTCCGCTCTATCCGCTGCCGGAATACCGTCTCGACCTGCCGCGCCGAAGCGCGCGCGAGGCCAAGGGCACGACGAGCCGCAATCTTTCCGAACACCCGCTCTCCGGCAAGCGCGTCAAGATCACGCTGGTCGCCAAGGATGCGGCGGGGCAGGAGGGGCGCAGCCAGCCGGTCGAGATGATCCTGCCGGCCAAGACCTTCTTCGAGCGGCTCGCCGCCGCCGTTGCCGAACAGCGGCAGGTTTTTGCGCTCGATGCGAACCAGCTGCCGTTTGCCATCGCGCTCAACGAGGCGCTGACGATCCGTCCGGAAGAGACGATCCCGAATCTCACGCACTATCTGCTCATCCAATCGGCCGCTGCGCGCATGAAGCTTGCCCGCACCGACGACCAGATGCGCGAGACGGCGGACTATCTCTGGGAGATCGCGCTCGGCATCGAGGACGGCAATCTTTCGCTCGCCGACCGTCGCCTGCGCGAGGCGCAGAAGGCGCTGTCGGAAGCACTGGAGCGAAATGCCTCGGACGAGGAGATCGCCGGCCTGATGAAGGAACTGCGTGAGGCGATGCAGGCCTATATGCAGGAGCTTGCCAAGCAGGCGGCCAAGAACGGCCAGATGCAGCAGAATGCCCAGCAGCAGGGCCAGGTGCTGCGCCAGCAGGATCTGCAGCGCATGATGGACCAGATCGAGAATCTGGCCCGCTCCGGCGCCAAGGATCAGGCGCAGCAAATGCTGTCCGAACTCCAGCGCATGATGAACAATCTGCAGGCCGGCCGTCCGCAACAGGGGCAGCAAGGGCAGCAGAACGATGCCATGCGCCAGCAGATGGACAAGCTCGGCCAGCTGATGCAGCAGCAGCAGAAGCTGATGGAAGAGACGTTCAAACTCGATCAGGCGCTGCGTGACCGACAGCAGCGCGGTGATCCGATGCCGGGCGAAGAGGGTGAGAAGCAGCAACAACCGGGCGACAATGGCGCCGGCCAGCCTTCGACAGACCAGATGACCGCCGAACAGTTGCAGCAGGCACTGAAGAACCTGAAGGCGCAGCAGGATGGGCTCGGCAAGCAGCTTGGCGAGGTCCAGAAGGGCCTGAAGGATATGGGCCTCGATCCGGGCGAAGGTTTCGGCAAGGCTGGGCGCGAGATGAAGGGCGCCTCCGAAGCGCTCGGTGACGGTCAGGGCGAACCCGCCGTCGGCAGCCAGGGCCGGGCGCTGGAAGCGTTGCGCCAGGGCGCGCAGAGCATGATGAGTCAGATGCAGGCGATGGGCGAGGGCCAGGGACCGGGCGAAGGCATGCCGCAGGCCGGCCGCAATGGCCGAGACCCGCTTGGCCGCGAGCGCAACGTCAATGGCCAAGGCCCCGATTTCGGCGGGCCGACGAAGATCCCCGAGGAAATCGACATCCAGCGTGCCCGCGAAATTCTCGACGAGATTCGTCGCCGGCTCGGTACCGGCACGTCACCGGGCTTCGAGCGGGATTATCTGGAGCGGCTGCTCGGCATTCGCTGAGGGCCGCCGCGTCCTATATCTATCGAAGGATCAGGCGGCGAGCGCCAAGGCGACGGCGCGGCGGATATCCGGCAGGCTGAAGGGTTTGCTGACGACATCGACGATCTTCTGCGAGAGGTCGTCGGCACGTTCGCGCTGGTCGGCATAGCCGGTCATCAGCAGGATCTTCAGCGCCGGGTGGGCGGCGGATGCCTTGTGGGCGAGCTCGATGCCATCCATGACGGGCATACGGATATCGGAAAGCAGCAGGTCGAAGCCGCCGTCGGTGAGGGCATCGAGGCCGGCCGCGCCATCCGGCGCCTCGACGGTCTCATGGCCATCCAGCCTGAGCGCGCGTGCCACGAAGATACGCAGCGAATCCTCGTCTTCGGTGATCAGAATCTTCGCCATCGGTTCCCCTTCGGCCGTCCATCCGGCCCGTGTCCCGTGTGCATCGCAGGATGCACGCCATCAAAGTGCAACGCTGCGAAGCGGTTCATTCCGGCGCAGCGGCTTCGATGAAAAGACCAGACTTTCCTTGTCGATCGGTAAACGGCCGATAGGGGAAATTGGAGGCGCTTACTCCGCGTCGCCCGTCACGACGCCGACGAAGGGCAGTTCACGGAAGGCATAGGCGACGTCCATGCCGTAGCCGACGACGAAATGGTCGGGGCACTCGAAGCCGACATAATCGGCCTCGAGATCGGTCTTGCGCTTCTCGCGCTTGTCGAGCAGCACAGCGATGGTGACGTTGCGCGCACCGCGCTCGTACATCAGTTCCTTGGCGTAGCTCAGCGTGCGGCCGGATTCGAGGATGTCGTCGATCAGCAGGATATCGCGGCCATGCACGTCGCTGTCGATGTCCTTGATGACCTTGACGCCCTGCGAGACCGTGCCGGTGCCGTAGCTGGAGAGCGTGATGAACTCGACTTCCGGCGCAAGGCCTGCGGCGTGCAGGGCGCGCGTCAGGTCGGCGGCGAAGATGAAGGAGCCCTTGAGGACGGCGATGACCAGGAGGTCGCTTGTCGGGCCGGCGGCGATCTGCGCGGCGAGCTCTTCGTTGCGCTTGGCGATCTGCCCGGCGTCATAAAGCGTTTCGATCTTCTTTCCGCGGACAATCTGCATCGCGAGGCGGCTCCTTGGTGGCGCAGGGGCTCAGCGGGCCGCAATCTGCGCAGAAACAAAGGTGCCGCTTAGCACAGTCAGTCGACCGGCGCACCCTCGCCAGCAAGCGAAACCGAGACTTTCGGCACTTTTCCGCCGCCATGCGGTATGCGTAGCGCAAAGTGTTCGCTGGCGCCGGGGGCAAGCGTGCCCGTTTCCAGCGCCACGCGGCGATGCACCGGCGCGCCGGCGCCCTCCAGGACGATATCGACCGCCGGCACGGCCTGCGCCGTCTCGGTGCCGTTGTGGAGGCGGCCATAGACGGCCAACACCTTCATGCCGTTGCGATCGTCGATGGTGGTGATGACGTCGGTGATGCGAAGGGTGGCTTCGGGGCTGCTGGCCGGCAGCGCCGCACGCAAGGCCGTCAAGCCGCCGGCATAGGCGAAGACGAAAATGAAGAGCGTGGCGACGAGGCCGGCAAAGGCGCGGCCGGAAAGCAGCTGTAGGCCTGCCTCGCAAAGCCGCGTGCCCGTCGTGGCGATTTGCAACAGCACGTGTTGCGCGAGAATGGGTTCCCGCGCCGTGCGTTGCGGACGGACATTGTCATTGGAGGTGCGGGCGGTGGCACTGCGGATCACCACGAAATCGGCATCGACCACTTCAAGCCGTGCGGGCGCGCGGCGCGCGTGTTTTTCCACCGGCGTCTTCGGTTCGGGTGGCAGGAGGTCGATCCGGCCCTTCGCCTCGCGTTTTGCTCTGAAGGCGTTCATCGCGAACTCCCCGCTTCCCGTTTCCGCGCAAAATCAGGGGCGAAAAGTCGGGCATTGAATGAAATCCTTACGAAACGTAAACCATACTGGTTAATGCTTCGGAAACCTGACCGTGAAAGAGCCGCTTTCCTCTGCGACATCCGCTAGGATGGCGCCATGCGCTCAGGTGAACGCTCTTAGAAACCGGATTGACCCTTGATTCACTTCGAAAATGTCGGACTGCGCTACGGGATGGGGCCGGAAATCCTCCGCGACCTGACCTTCGATATTCCGCGCCGGTCCTTCCAGTTCCTGACCGGCCCATCGGGTGCCGGCAAGACGACGCTGCTGCGCCTGCTCTTCCTGTCGCTGCAGCCGACGCGCGGCATCATCCGCAGCTTCGATCGGGAGGTCTCCACCATTCCGCGCGACGAGTTGCCCATGCTGCGCCGGCGCATCGGCATCGTCTTCCAGGATTTCCGGCTGCTCGACCATCTGACGACCTACGAGAACGTCGCTCTGCCACTGCGTGTGCGCGGCAAGGAGGAATCGAGCTACAAGGCCGATGTGCTGGAGCTTCTGAAATGGGTCGGCCTCGGCGAGCGAATCAATGTGCTGCCGCCGGTGCTCTCCGGCGGGGAAAAGCAGCGTGCGGCGATCGCGCGTGCCCTCATCGACCGGCCGGAGCTGCTTCTTGCCGACGAACCGACCGGCAATGTCGATCCGCCGATGGCGCAGCGCCTGCTCAGCCTGTTTCTCGAGCTCAACCGGCTCGGTACGGCCGTCGTCATCGCCACCCACGATCTTTCGCTGATGGATCAGGTGGAGGCGCGGCGCATGATCCTCTCGCAGGGGCGGCTCGACATCTATGACTGACGCCCCCCGCGAGACCGCTCACGAAGGCCAAGCCGCCCGCCGGCCGGAAATGAAGGTGCGCCCGACGGCGCCCATCGTTCCGCCCTCGAACGTTTCCGGCAATGCGCTGATGGCCGTCATCGCCATCATGGCGTTCCTCGCCTGCCTCACCTTCGGTGCCGTCAGCATGGTGCGCGCCACGGCGGCGAGCTGGCAGAGCCAGATTTCCCGCGAGGTCACCATCCAGATCAAGCCGGACGACGATCTCGACATGGAGCAGGCGCTGAAGGATGTTCGCGATCTGGCGCTCACCTTCTCCGGCACGCGCGACGGCACGATCGTCGATCGTGAGGCTACGGCCCGGTTGCTCGAACCCTGGCTCGGCGCCGGGCTCAACCTCGACGAACTGCCGGTGCCGCGCCTCGTCATCGTCACCATCGATGAACAGAGCCCGCCGGATTTTACGGCGATGCGCAAGGCGCTGACGGCCAAGGTGCCGCAGGCTTTCCTCGACGATCACCGCACCTGGGTCGACCGTCTCGTCGCCATGGCGCGCACGACGGCCTTCATAGGCACGGGCGTGCTGGTTCTCGTCTTCTCGGCCATGGTGCTGACCGTGGTCTTTGCGACGCGTGGTGCCCTGTCGGGCAATCGCCACATCGTCGAGGTGCTGCATTTCGTCGGCGCGGAAGCCGGCTTCGTCGCTTCGGAGTTCCAGAAGCACTTTCTCAAGATCAGCCTCAAGGGTTCGGTCGCCGGCGGGGCATTGGCGGCACTGTTCTTTGCCGTCGCGGGTTTCTGGCAGGGGCGTTCGATAGCCACACCGCAGAGCGACCAGGCGACCGCGCTGTTCGGCTCCTTTTCCATGGGGCTGACAGGCTATCTCGGCATCGCCGCGACCATCGTCGTCATCGCGCTTCTCACCACGCTGACGGCCCGCTTCACCGTCATGCGAACGATCCACGAGATCGACCAGATCCGCTCCGATCCGTCGCGCACCGATCAGCTGCCAGACACATGACCTGCCGCAGCCGAACCATCGCCGCGAAACGGGCTCGCCGTTGCCGCAATCGGATTCTATGGACGCTGTCATGAGCGGGTTGGAACGGGCAAAGACGGGGCCGTCGGACGGCACCCGGCCACAGGCGGGCGGGCGGCGGCGCAAGAGCCCCATCCGCATCGCCGTGCGCGTGCTGCTAGCCTTGTTCATTCTCGGCGCTGCCGTTCTCCTGGCCGGCTTCCTGCATTTTGCCGAAACGGTCGCCGCACTCGAAGCGCCGCGGGATCCGAAAGCCGATGCCATTGTCGTGCTGACCGGCGGCTACCAGCGGATCGACCACGCGATCGGCCTTCTGAAGCGCGGTGCCGGCGAGCGGCTGCTGATTTCGGGCGTGAATCCCACGACGAGCGGCAACCAGCTGCGCAAGCTCACGCAAAGCTCGTCGACCCTCTTCGAATGCTGCGTCGATATCGGCTACGACGCCGTGGATACGATCGGCAATGCCAACGAGACGGCACGCTGGATCAACGATCACCGTTTCCGGCGCGTGCTCGTCGTCACCAACAATTACCACATGCCGCGCAGCCTGCTGGAACTGGAGGTCAGTGATCCCCAGACCGAGTTCATCGCCTATCCGGTCGTCAATACGGATCTGAGAAATGGCAACTGGTTGCGCCAGCCGGGCGTCGTGAAGGCCATGCTGTCGGAATATCTGAAATACACGCTGGCGCGTGTGCGCGCCATGGCGGGCGCCCGCAGCTGGTCGGGTCTCAGGGGCGACCTGGCGGGCATGTCGGGCGGCTGAGTTCCTCCGACGGGAGTTTCCCCGACCGGCAATATCGTGTAGGCGGAAAAGACCGTTCCGCAGACAGGCCGCCCGATGATCGCTTTCCGCTCCGTGCTCTTCAACACCCTCTTCTACATGAACCTCATCGGACAGATGATCATCATGACGCCGGCCTATTTCCTGCTGCCGCGCAAGAAGGCCTTCGTCATCGCCAAGAACTGGGCACGCAGCAACCATTGGCTCTTTGCCAAGATCGTCGGCACGACCTTCGAAGTCGAGGGCCTGGAGAACATCCCCAAGGGGGCCTATATCTTCGCGCCGAAGCACCAGTCCTTCTGGGATGCCTATGCGCCGCTGCCCTGGCTTGACGATCCCCTCTATATCCTGAAGCGGGAACTGACGTGGATTCCGCTGTTCGGGCTCTATCTGAAAAAACAGCGTATGGTGCCGGTCGATCGTGGCGCGCGCGGCAAGGCCATGGCCGCCATGATGGCGCGCACCAAGGCCGAGATGAGCACCGGGCGCCAGCTCATCATCTATCCCGAAGGCACGCGCCGCCCGCCGGGGGCCGCTCCGGAGTACAAATACGGTATCGCCCGCCTTTACCGCGACCTCAAGGTGCCAGTCGTGCCCGTCGTGATGCATCCCGGCCTGTTCTGGCCGCGGCGCACGACGATGCGCTATCCCGGCCATTTCAAGGTGCAGATCCTGCCGGCGATCCAGCCCGGCATGGAGCCGGATGCCTTCCTCGCCCATCTCATCGACGTCGTGGAAACCGCAAGCGACCGCCTGCTGGTGGAGACCGTCGAGGCGAACCCAACGCTGCCGCTGCCGCCCACCGCTGTGGCGCGCCTGGCGGAGCTGAAGGCTCGGACGGCCTGATCAGGCCGTCGCGCGGTCGGTGAGCATATCCGCCTTGCGGCCGACATCCTCCAGCCAATGGTCGCGAATCCCCATTTCACGCAGATGCGCCAGCGTGTTGCGTACATAGTCGATGTTATGGCCGGATTTGCCGGCCGCGGAACTAACGGTCGCAGCGGCCTCCTCGACCGTGATGGAGCCGGCGAACTGGTGATGGGCGCGGTCGCAGATATAGGCGAGGGTCGTGACGCGCCGCCCGTCGCCGAGCGTCGCCGGCAGGCTGCGCTCCTTGTAGACATGGGTCACCAGTTCGCGCTCGCGCAGATAGTCGGTCACGGCGTCCCGGTTTTCCGGCGCGACGCGGAAGGCCACCCCACGGCAGGAGCCGCCGCGATCGAGGCCCAGTACGAGGCCAGGTTTCTCCTCGGTGCCGCGATGCACCCAGGAGCGCACGCAGAGCGACCGACGGAAGCCGAAGAGATGGGCAGGCTGTCGTTCCTCGAATTCGAATCCCGGATTCCACATCAGCGATCCGTAGCCGAACACCCAGAATTCGTTCATATCCACCGTCACAAGCATCAACTCTCTAAAAGCCGCCGCAATTGCCAGCTTTGTCGCGCAAGCGGGCAAATCACATCCGTCACCATTGGAGAACATCATGGCATCGTCAAGCCGCACGGATGCTTCCGGCATCACGCGCAAAATGATCCGGCTCGCCGTTGCCGTTATTGTCGTCCTGGCGCTCTATACGGGCGGGTGGTTCTATGCCGCAAGCTGGGTGAAGACGACGCTCGACCGGGAGCTTGCCGCCTCCGGACAGGGCCTGCATTCGGCCTCGTGCAGCCATCTCGACGTGCGCGGCTTCCCGTTCCGCATCGGCCTGTTCTGCGATTCGGTCGCCTTCGACGATCGGGCGACCGGCCTGTCGGCGACGTTCGGCGCCCTGCGGTCGGCCGCTCAGGTCTACCGGCCGGGGCATGCGGTTCTGGAGTTGGACGGCCCCGCACAGGTGCGCATTACGCCCGATCTGGTCTTCGATGCGGACTGGGACCTGCTCCATGCCAGCGCCACGGCCTGGACTGACGGTCTCGACCGCGCCTCCGTCGCCTATGACGGGCTGAAGGGCAGGCTGAACGTGCCTTCCGAGGGTATTTCGCTCGGTATTGCCGCCACCCATGGGGAAAAGCACATTCGCCAGTCCGGTGCGGCACTCGATGTCGCCGCCTCGTTCGATGCGCTCTCGCTCGATCTCGGCGATCGCGTCCTGCCGCCGCTCGATGTCGCGCTCGACATGACGATCGCCGACGCCGCCCGGTGGATTTCCGCCGAAGGACCGCCGGCCGACGCGCCGCTGGGCGCAAGTGCGGAGCTGCGCCGGCTGTCGCTCGATCTGGGCGACGGCAAGGTGATGACGCTGTCCGGCCCGCTGAAGGTCGGCGATAACGGGTATCTTTCCGGCACGCTCGATCTCGACATCGCAGGCATCACGGTCTGGCGGGACCGGATTTCCGAAGCCTTCCCCGAAATCGCCGAGACGGCGGCGCAGGTGGCGCAGGCCATCGAGGGCCTGTCAAAGGGCAACGACCGGGCGGTGGTAAAGCTCAAGGTCGAGGATGGGACGGTTTATCTCGGGCTCTTCCCGATCGCCTTCATCCCGCCCTTCTGAACTGGTCCTTTGGTTTTTCGTAATTCCGGCCGCAAAACCGCTGCGCACTTTTACTGAAATTGCTCAGCTCGTTTTGTCTTCGACCGGACGGCCGAAGTTCGGTGCCGCCGTATCCTGGCCGGCATCGATGATCGAACGGCGGATGGCGCGGGTGCGCGTGAAGAGGTCGAAGAGCTTTTCACCGTCACCCCAGCGGATGGCACGCTGCAGATAGGCGAGGTCCTCGGAAAAGCGTGAGAGCATTTCGAGGATGGCATCCTTGTTATGCAGGCAGACGTCGCGCCACATGGTCGGGTCGGAGGCGGCCAGGCGCGTGAAATCGCGGAAACCCGAGGCCGAATATTTGATGACCTCGGATTCTGTCACCGTCTCAAGATCGTCGGCCGTGCCGACGATGTTGTAGGCGATGATATGCGGGAGGTGCGAGACGATGGCCAGCACCTTGTCGTGGTGCTCCGTATCCATCTCGTCGACCTTCGAGCCGAGCGCCTCCCAGAAGGCGGCGAGCTTGCGCTTGGCGTCCTTGTCCGTGCCGTGAACGGGGGTGAGGATGCACCAGCGGCCTTGGAAGAGCTCGGCAAAGCCCGCATCGGGGCCGGAATGCTCCGTGCCGGCGAGCGGGTGGCCGGGAATGAAATGCACGCCCTTCGGGATATGCGGCAGCATCTGTGCCACGACGGAGGCCTTGGTGGAGCCGACATCGGTGACGATGGCGCCCGGCTTCAGGTGGGGCGCGATCTCTTCCGCCACCTTGCCCGAGGCGCCGACCGGCACCGAGACGATGACGAGATCCGCACCTTCGACGGCCTTGCCGGCATCGTGCACATAGTCGGTGCCGAGTTCCAGTTGCTGCGCACGGTCCAGCGTCTCCTGACTGCGGCTGGAAATCGTAACGGTCTTGGCGAGGCCCTTCGCCTTGACGGCACGCGCGATGGACGAGCCGATGAGGCCGATGCCGATCAATGTGATCTTGTCGAAATGTCCATCCGTCATGCGTCTTCTTCCCTTGCCGTGGTTCCGTCCGCTCTAGCGGGCAGGCCCGGCTTTGTCGAGGGGATCAGCGTTTTGCGCGGTCGCGCGTCGTCGGCACACCCTGCGGGGCGAGTACCGGCACGAAGACCCGGCGCGAGGCGCGGGCGGCGACGGGCAGGCCCTGATAGAGCCGCTTCTGGGCCTCCACGACGATGACGCCCGAAAACATCGGCCAGAGCATACGCCCCATCTTCTCGAAGACGCCACGCAGTTTCAGCACGCTGCGCAGTTTGGACGGCGGAAAGAACAGCGCCTCGGCGCTGGCGCCGGGCGTAAAATTGGTCTCGCGCAGCAGGGCCGTCAGCTGGCCGCGCGAATAGGGCCGGCCCGAGCCGAAAGGCGTGTGCTCCATGCGGGCCCAGACGCCGCGCCGGTTTGGCACGACGATGACGAGCCGCCCGCCGGGCGCCAGCACGCGCCACAATTCCTTCATCGTCTCGCGCGGGTTTTCGGCGAATTCCAGCGAATGCACCATCAGCACGCGGTCGACCGACGCATCCGGCAAGGGCAGTTCTTCGTCGAAGACTAGCGCCGTCGAGGACAGTTCCGACGGCGGCCAGTTTACCGCGCCCTGGCCGGCCGGCATGAAGGCGAAGGTGCGCTCGGTATCGGCGCGGAAGCGCTCGAGATAGGGCACGGCATAACCCAGCCCGACCAGCCGCTCGTCCGGCAGGCGCGCCCAGAGCGAGGCCAGCGCCATGGAGATCGAGTGATCGGCGAGGCGGCCGAGCGGGGAATGGTAGAATTCGCGGAGGTCGACGATGTCTGCATGCATGGAAAAGATGTTAGCGATGGCCCGGTGGACTTCAAGGTCGATTGCCGTACATTCGCGCCAAACCCGAACGCCTTATGCGAGGACCAAGCCATGACCCCTTTGGAAATCGACCTCTTTGCCTGCCGCAGCGATAATTTCGGCGTGCTGCTGCACGATCCGGTCTCCGGTGCGACCGCAAGCATCGACGCACCGGAAGAGGGCGCCATTCTCGATGCGCTGGAACGCCGCGGCTGGACGCTCAGCCATATCCTGACCACCCATCATCACAACGACCATGTCGAGGCCAATCTGGCGCTGAAGCAGCGCTTCGGTGCCGAGATCATCGGCCCGGCCCGCGAGGCGCAGCGTATTCCCGGCATCGATCGCAAGGTCGATGGCGGCGACGTATTCGAATTCGCCGGCCGGCGCGTGGAGGTCATTCTGACGCCGGGCCATACGCTCGGCCATATCTGCCTCCATTTGCCGGAAGAGAGGCTGCTCTTTGCCGCCGACACGCTGTTTGCGCTCGGCTGCGGCCGGCTGTTCGAGGGCACGCCGGCGCAGATGTGGGATGCCTTGAGCCGCCTGGCAAAGCTGCCGGATGATACGGTAGTCTATTTCGGGCACGAATATACGCTGTCCAACGCCCGCTTTGCCCTGACGGTCGATCCTGATAATGCCGCTCTGGCAAGCCGCGTCGCCGAAATCGAGAAGCAGCGGGCGGCCGGGACCTTTACCGCGCCGACGACGATCGGCCTTGAAAAGGCGACCAACCCCTTCTTGCGCGCCGCCGATCCCGCAATCCGCCGCCATCTCGGCATGGAGGCCGCAAGCGACGCGGAGGTCTTTGCCGAAATCCGGGCGCGGAAAGACCGTTTCTGAGGTTCAGGCGGTCACGGCGCGTCTGCGAAGGATCATGTCCTTGGCGGCGAGCACCGCGCCGCCGGTGACGAGCAGGCAGGCGAAGCCGATGCTCCAGGACGGCTCGGCAAAGCCGCTGAGGATCAGCACCAGCGTCGAGAGCAGCGGGGCGGCATAGCTTGCGGCCCCGAGGATCTGGATGTCGCCGTTCTTCACGCCGAAATCCCAGACATAGAAGGCAGCCCCCACCGGCAGCAGGCCGAGGCCGGCGACGGCGAGCCATTCGAAGCCCGTCTGCGGCCAGACGGTCGTTTCCAGCATCAGATGGCAGAGGAGCGAGAGCAGGGAGGTGGCGAGGCAGAAGCCGGTCACGACATCCGTCGAGGCGGCCTCGAAGCGCCGCGTGGCGAGCGAATAGCCGGCCCAGGTGAAGGCGCAGAGGAAGGCCGCGCCGTAGCCGATGAGATAGGCGCTGTCGAAATCAAAACCGTTGCGGCCGACGATGAGCGCGGTGCCGCCAAGGCCGAGCAAGGTGCCGACCACGTGGTTCCATTTCAGCCTCTCGCCGGGCAAAAGCGCCGAGCCGGTGACGATGAGCAGCGGCCAGAGATAGGCGATCAAGCTCGCCTCGACGGCCGGCGCGTTGCGCAGCGCGGTGAAATAGAGGAAGTGATAGCCGAACAAGCCGAGAATGCCGGTAAGCCAGACTTTTGCCGGCTGCTTCAGCTTGGCGATGCGCTCGGGCCGGGCCGCCAGCACGAAAAGGCCGGGCAGGCTGCCGATCAGGAAACAGATGGCCGAAAGCTGGAACGGCGGCATCTTTCCGGAGGCGGCGGTGAAGAGGGCGAGCAGCGCCCACATGAGGATCGCCGTAAAGCCGATCAGGGTTGCACGCGTCTTCAAGGCCGGTCACTCCAAGGGGCGGACCCCGTGGGGCAATGTCATTCGCCGAAGCGCGTGGCCGAGACGGTGACAGGGCCGAGCGAGGTCGGAATCTTCACATAGACGGGAGCATATACATTTGCTCCGTCGGCCTTGGCAAACCAGATTTCCATCGTGCTCAGCTTGCGCAGATATTCCACGTCGTCGCGGCCTTTTTTATAGCCCGATTTCGGAATGAAGCGCAGGCCACACACCACAGCATCACCCTGAAAGCCCTTGGTGGAAAAGGGTCTCGTGCCCTTGGAGCTGAGCTTGAGGTCCATGCGGGATTCACCGTCGAAGATCGGCAGCGTCTTGGGGCAGACGCGGCCGCTGGCGGGAATGATGAGGCCGGAGATCGGGTCGAGCACCGCGCGCATGTCGGCCTTGGAAACGGCAACCCAGTTCTTCGGCTTCTTGCGCGGCGGCGTCATGCTGGCGGTGACGACGTTGCCGTTTCGGAAGGTCACGTCGATGGCGCGGCCGCGCTTGCCGCTCTTGTAGTCGACGGAATAGCTGGTGGCATGCAGCCGGCCATGGCTGACGACGCCGGAGACCGACGTCGAGCCACGCGTGCTGGAAAAGATATCGGCGAGGCCCGCGGATTGCATGCTGCCGGAAATCTTGTAGCGGTCGCCGTTGAACTGCGAGCGGAAGGTGGCCGTCGCGACCGGCAGGCCGGAAAGGCGGATGCTGTAATCCGTGCGATGCTCGATTTCGGCCGAGGCGGCGGGTGTTGCGCTTGCTACAGAGAGAAGCGACAGGGCCGCCCCAGCAATCCAACTCTGCCCGTTCATCCTGACGACTCCCATTGAGACGCTCCGCCTAATCGGCCAATGCGGCGATTCTACGCCGCGGCCCAATCCTGATATCGTTGCTATTGCCTGCAAATCATGGCTTTTGGCAACTGAATTCAGACTGAACGGCAGGTTTGGCTTGACGTCGCTGGTGAGTGTGACTATAGAACCGCGACTTCTCAAAAAGGCCAGATGGACTGCGGCCGGTTTCGGTGCCGGAAACGTATTGTCCAGAACCAAGAAAAAATAGGTGTACCATGTCCCGTAGTTGCGAATTGACCGGCAAGGGCGTCCAGTCGGGCAACAATGTGAGCCACGCAAACAACAAGACGAAGCGCCGGTTCCTGCCGAACCTGTGCAGTGTCACGCTGATTTCCGATGCCCTCGGCCAGCGTTTCCGTCTTCGCGTTTCCGCTGCTGCTCTGCGTACCGTCGAGCACCGCGGTGGTCTCGATGCCTTCCTCCTGAAGGCTGAAGAAAACGAACTGTCGATGCGCGCTCGTCTGCTGCGCCGCCAGATCGCCAAGAAGACCGCTGCTGCTGCCGCCTGATTTCAGGCCTTAAGCCAGATCGTTTTCATTGAGGCTTGACCGGGTTCCGGGCAGGCCTCAATGCTTTGCGCTGACATCACGCAATTTCGGGCGAGGCATCGTTTCAAAATTGTCCAGAGCACTCCAACTGGTGGCATCACCCAGGATAAAAAAATGCTAGCGAACCGCATTACCCTTCTTTACGTCCTCCTGATGACGGCCGTCGTCGTCGCCTCCAACGTGCTGGTGCAGTACCCGCTTTCGGGCACGCTGCTCGGCATCAATCTCGGCGACCTCCTGACCTATGGTGCTTTCACCTATCCGGTCGCCTTCCTCATCACCGACCTCACCAACCGCCAGTTCGGCCCGCGCATCGCGCGTCGCGTCGTTGCCGCCGGTTTCCTGGTCGCCGTGGTCTTCTCCTTCGCCGTCGCCTCGCCGCGCATCGCCATCGCCTCCGGTTCGGCCTTCCTGTTCGGCCAGTTGCTGGATATCTCGGTCTTCAACCAGCTTCGGCGGCAGACCTGGTGGCGCGCGCCGCTCTTCGCCTCACTGTTCGGCTCGGTGCTGGATACGCTGATCTTCTTCTCCTTCGCTTTCGCACCGGTCTTTTCGGTCTTCGGCCCGAACGATGCGTTTGCGATCGAATGGGCGCCGATCCTCGGTGTTCTGACCGCCGAGGCCCCGCGCTGGATTTCCTGGGCGCTCGGTGATTTCAGCGTGAAGGTACTGGTCGGCATCGTCATGCTGCTGCCTTATGGTGCGCTGATGAGCAAGCTGAAGCCCATGCCGGGCATCGAAAAGCCGGCTTGAGCGGCGGGCCTTTTCCACACCCACCGTCGTCATCCTCGGGC
>NZ_JBLZPH010000098.1:0-17755 GCF_049199205.1 Shinella sp. M31
GCGCACGCGTTCCGGCGAGCCGGATTTCGGGATGGCGATGACGCCGGCCTTGGTGAGCAGGAAGGCCAGCGCCACCTGGGCGGAGCCGACATTGTGGATGCGGCCGATCTCTTCCAGAACGGGATGGCCGAGCAGGCGACCCTCGTCGAGTGGCGAATAGGCCATGATCGGAATGCCCTGCACCTGGCTCCAGCGCAGGAGATCGAATTCGATGCCGCGGCGGGCGAGATTGTAGAGCACCTGATTGGCGGCCGGGCGATGCGGCTCGGCCTCTTCCAGCAGTTCCCGCATATCGGAGATGTCGAAGTTCGAGACGCCCCAGGCGCCGATCTTGCCTTGCGTCTTCAAGGTTTCGAAGGCCTCCACCGTCTCGGAGAATGGATGGCGGCCGCGCCAATGCAGCAGGTAGAGTTCGATATGGTCGGTGCCGAGGCGCTTGAGGCTTGCCTCGCAAGCGGCGATCGTGCCGGCGCGGCTGGCATTGTAGGGCAGCACCTTGCTGACGAGGAACACCTCGTCGCGCCTTCCCTTGATGGCCTCGCCGACGACCTCCTCCGCGCCGCCATCGGCGTACATTTCCGCAGTGTCGATGACGGTCATGCCGAGATCGAGCCCGGCGCGCAGGCTTGCGGCCTCCTCGGCCATCGTTGCCTCGCCTTCGCCCATATGCCAGGTGCCGAGGCCAAGGGCCGGGACCTGTCGTCCACCGGGAAGGGTGACTGCCGGTAGTTCCGCTTTCATGTTGCACTCCACGAGAGGTGCCATACATCAGCAATCGGAATTGTATGCATGACAAGAATTGGCTGGTCGTCCCCAAGAGATGGACTATCAATCGGAAAAAACAATCCGGATCACAAGAGACTGCCATGCAGATCGAAATCTTTCTGGCGCTGCTGGTGTTCGCCTTCACGACCTCCATCACCCCCGGTCCGAACAATATGATGCTGTTCGCCTCGGGTGTGAATTTCGGTTTCGTGCGCACGATCCCGCATATGTGCGGCATCGGCGTCGGCTTCCTCGTGCTGCTGCTGGCCGTCGGCTTCGGGCTCGGCGCGCTGCTGGAGGCCGTGCCGCTGGTCTATACGGTGCTGAAATTCGCCGGTGGCGCCTATCTCGTCTGGATCGCCTGGAAGATCGGCACGTCGCGTTCGCTCGGCGAGGGCAAGGCCAGCGCTCGGCCGATGCGCTTTCTCGAGGCCGCCGCCTTCCAATGGGTCAATCCGAAGGCCTGGGTCATGGCCGTCTCCGCCATGGCGACCTATACCAATTCGGCCAATTACACGATGAGCGTGCTGATCGTCGGCGTCGCCTTCGCCATCGTCAATTTCCCGAGCGTCTCGACCTGGGCCGGCTTCGGCTCGGCGCTGCGCGAGTGGCTGTCCGTGCCGGTCCGGCTGAAATGGTTCAACATCACCATGGCGTTGCTGCTCGTCGCCAGCCTCTGGCCGATGCTGCGCTAGCGGCGTATGAAAGGGCGAAGCCGGAGGAATAGCCGTGTCGCACGATCACGACCACGACGACCATCACCATCACGACAACCATTTTTCGCCGATGGAAGCGCGCGTACGCGCGCTGGAAACCATCCTGACGGAGAAGGGCCTGATCGATCCCAAGGCGATCGACGTCATCGTCGAGACCTATGAGACGAAAATCGGCCCGCGCAACGGCGCCCGCGTCGTGGCCAAGGCGTGGGCAGAGCCCGATTTCGCCGACTGGCTGAAGCGCGATGCGACAGCGGCGATCGCCAGCCTTGGTTACACCGGCCGGCAGGGCGAGCATATGCGCGCGGTGTTCAATGATGGCGAGACACACAACCTCGTCGTCTGCACGCTGTGCTCCTGTTATCCGTGGTCCGTGCTCGGCCTGCCGCCCGTCTGGTACAAGGCGCCGGCCTACCGCTCGCGTGCCGTCATCGATCCGCGCGGCGTGCTCGCCGAATTCGGTGTGACTTTGCCGGAAGGCCAAAAAATCCGCGTCTGGGATTCGACGGCGGAACTGCGCTATATCGTCGTGCCGCAGCGCCCCGAAGGCACCGAGGGCTTGAACCAGGAAGCGCTTGCCGATCTCGTGACGAGGGATTCGATGATCGGTACGGGATTGGCGCTGGAGGTGAAGCCATGAACGGGCCGCACGATCTCGGCGGCCAGCATGGCCTCGGTCCGGTCGCGCCGGAGCCGAACGAGCCGTATTTTCATGGCGACTGGGAGAAGCGGGCTTTGGGCGTGACGCTGTCCTGCGGTGCCTTCGGCGCCTGGACGATCGACGAGAGCCGGCATGCGCGCGAAAACATCCCGCCCGCCACCTATCTCTCGGCGAGTTACTACGAAATCTGGATCCGCGCACTCGAAACGCTTTTGCAGCGTCACGGCTTCGTCAGCGGCGCGGAATTGGCGGAGGGCCGGATGCTGGAAAAGGGCGCTGCGCCGAAGCGTGTCCTGAAGGCGGATATGGTGCCGGCGGTGCTTGCCAAGGGCGGCCCCTGCGACCGGCCGGTGGAGGCGGCACCGCGTTTTGCCGCCGGTACGCGCGTGCGCACCCGCAATTTCAACCCGACGACGCACACGCGGCTGCCGCGCTATGCCCGCGGCAAGGTCGGCGTGGTCGAGACCGTGCAGGGGTCCTTCGTCTTTCCCGACGACAATGCGCATGGCAAGGGCGAGAGCCCGCAATGGGTCTATACCGTCGTCTTCGAGGGTGGCGAAATCTGGGGTGAGGATGCGGCCCCCGGCCTGACCGTCTCCATCGATGCCTGGGAGAGTTACCTTGAGCCGGTGTGAGACGCTCGCCGATTCGCCCGGCCTGCCGAAATCCGCCGAAGGTGATCCGGTCTTTGCCGAGCCCTGGCAGGCGCAGGCTTTTGCGATGACGGTGCGATTGCACGAGCAGGGTGTGTTTTCCTGGGCCGAATGGGCCGAGGCACTGTCGCGCGAAGTGCACCGGCCTGGCCGTGCCGTCGATGGGGCCGACTATTTCGATTGCTGGGTGGCGGCTCTGTCGTCGCTGCTTGCCGTGCGTGGCGTGGCGAGCGAGGCGGAACAATCCGCGCTGTCCGCGCGATGGGCGCGCGCCGCGGAGGCGACGCCGCACGGCAAGCCGATCCTGCTCGAAAATGCCAGCTAAATCCGGTCCGCCACGAAGCGGGCAAGCCATGGGCCGATGAAGGTCACGAGGATCAGCCGTGTTGTCTGCAAGGTCATGACGAAGGCGATGTCGACATTTGCCGAGGCGGCGATGACGGCGACCGAATCGAGGCTGCCGGGGCTGGTGGCCAGATAGGCCGTCAGCGGGTCGACGCCGAGCAGGAAGACAAGCGCTACCGCCAGAAGGCCCGAGAAGCACAGCAGCGCGACGATGGACAGCACTGTCGGCAAGAGAGCGCGGCGCGCATGCAGGAGGATGGCGCGCGTGAAGCCGAGGCCGATATTCCAGCCAAGCAGCGCAAATGCGATGACCAGCAGTCCTTGCGGCAGGATGATCGTCACGGTGCCGGACGTGTTGAGCACCGAGGCGAGCGCGAAGGGCAGGAGGAAGGCGCCGGCCGGGATGCGCAGCTTCTCGCCGGCAAGGCCGGCGAGAATGCCGATGGCCAGCATCGCAACGAGCGGAAGTAGGGGCACCGGCTCGAACCAGGCATGCGGCGGTGCGGCCGCACCTTCATGGCCGGCAAAATGCGCGACCAGCGTGGCGAGGCTCGCGACGAACAGCACGCGCAGATATTGCATGAAGGCAACGAGACGCATGTCGGCGCCATAGGCTTCCGCCATCATCAGCATGGAGGAGGCGGCGCCTGCCGAAGACCCCCAGATCGCGGTCGTGCCGGGCAGGACGCCGGTGCGCGCGATCATCCAGCCGCTGAAGGCGCTGACCGCGATCACGGAAAAGACGACGGTGAGGATGAGCAGCCAGTTGTCGAGGAAGGTGGCGACGAAATCCTGCGACACCGTGCCGGCAATCATCAGGGCGAGCACGACCTGCACGGCGAAGAAACAGAGGCGCGGCAGGCGGATCGTACCGCCGGCAAGTGCCACGACGATGCCGGCAAGCATGGGGCCGATCATCAGCGCCGCCGGAAAGCCGGTCATGTAAAGCGGCGTAGTCGTTACCAAGGACAGGCCGGCAACGCAGGTCCACTGCAGGGCGGCTGGCAGATGTCCGAGGCCGGGAGGCCGGGATGCGGTTTCGTCTGGGGTTGGGGAGGCGGGGGACACGTCTTCGCTCCGTGGATCGCGCCTTCCATACAGCGGCGACGCCGTGGGGAACAGGGCCAAAACAGGGGGTAGGCGGATCGTACGGCCGGTGAACGAGGCTTCGCCCCTTGCTTCACGGGCGCGAATCCTGCCAAGTCCCGGCATGGAATTCGCACCCCAACAGGATGAAGCGCTCAAGGCCGTCGCAAAATGGCTGAAGGACGGGCGCGAACCGCTTTTCCGGCTGTTCGGCTATGCCGGAACGGGCAAGACGACGCTGGCGCGGCATTTCGCCGAAAATGTCGATGGCGAGGTGCTGTTTGCCGCCTTTACCGGCAAGGCCGCGCAAGTGCTGCGCTCCAAGGGGGCGAGCAATGCCAAGACGATCCATTCGCTGATCTACCGTCCGCGCGGCGAGGAAGAGGTGTCGGACGAGGAGACGGGCAAGACCTCGATCTCGCCGATGTTCTCGATCAACCGCCAGAGCCCGGTCGCCAAGGCGGCCCTGGTTGTGGTCGACGAATGTTCGATGGTCGATGAGGCGCTTGGCCGCGACCTGATGAGCTTTGGCACGCCGATTCTCGTGCTCGGCGATCCCGGCCAGCTGCCGCCCGTCACCGGCGGCGGTTATTTCACCAATCAGGAGCCGGATTATCTGCTGACGGACATTCACCGGCAGGCGCGTGACAATCCGATCATCCGCCTTGCCATGCAGGTGCGCGAGGGCAACGACATCGGCTATGGCGATTATGGCGCCGCGCGCGTGATCGGCCGCAACGAGGTGGACCAGTCCCTGGTGCTGGAGGCCGATCAGGTGCTCGTCGGCACCAACCGCACACGCCGGCGCTACAACCAGCGCCTCCGCGAGCTGAAGGGTTTTACCACGGACTATCCGCAATCCGGCGACAAGCTGGTGTGCCTGCGCAACGATCCGGCCAAGGGGCTGCTCAACGGTTCGCTCTGGCAGGTGATGAGCTCGTCCAAGGAGACGGTGAAGCCTGGCATCAACCTGATGATCCGGCCCGAGGACGACGACATGGACCGCGGCGCGGCCAAGATCAAGCTCTTGAAGGCGGCGTTCGAGAACCTCGAGGAAGAGATCCCGTGGTCGACGCGCAAGCGCTATGACGAGTTCGATTTCGGCTATGCGCTGACCGTGCACAAGGCGCAGGGTTCGCAGTGGAACGACGTCGTGCTGTTCGACGAGAGTTTTGCATTCCGCGACACACGTGAACGCTGGCTTTACACTGCCATTACGCGCGCCGCGGAAACGCTTACCGTCGTGCGTTAGATGGATCTTTTTCGCTGAACCGCGAAAAGGCTCCATCCATTTTTCTACGCAGTTCCGGACGCAAAACCGCTACGCACTTTTGCTGGAATTGCTTTGGGACCCGCACGACGCCCGCTTTTTTCAGGAGCGGATGGTAGAGGCCGGTCATCATGTCCGGCCGCTTGACGCCGGCCTTAATGGCCGACGATTCCGAGCATGACCGCCTTTGCGACGGCCTGGAAACGGTTGTTGCTGTTGAACTTGGCGATGATGTTCTTTTCCATCACCTGCACTTCGCCGGGCTCGACTTCCAGCGCACGGGCGATGCGGCTCGTCGGATAGCCCTCGGCCATCAGCGTGAGACAGCGCAGTTCCGCCGCGCTCAGGTGCGCCTGGGGCGTGTTGTCGTTGGTCTCGGGTTCGAGCGCGCCGGTAAAGTCGAGCAGTTCGTTGATCTGCTGCATCTGGCGGCGGATCGTCGATTGCTGAGCGACCAGCTCTCGCTTGCGCGCCGTCATCGCCGTGCGGAAGATCATATCGGCCTCGTCCTGGCTTTCGGCAGAGGACAGGCGCTCCAGCAGTTCCTGGATGACCGCGACGGGCATGCCCGTCTCGCGACAGGTGTTGACCACCGACATCTGCTGGATTTCTTCCGGACCGTAGACGCGCATGGGGCCGACGCGGGCGGCCTTCAACAGGCCCTTTTCCTCATAGAAATGCAGCGTGCGGTGCGTGACGCCGAAGGCGTTCGCCATATCGGCGATTGCCAGGCGGCCCGCCGGCAGATTTTCCGGGAGCGGGGTCACAGGCAGATAACGGATGGATTTACGCGCGCCGGAGCGGGCGTCGGCGGTGGCTTTCTTCGACTCGTTCGTCATCATGAAAGCAGCCCGCAAAAAAGAAGATCGGTCATGTCATTACCCCCGGTCGCCGGCCAGACCCCGTGCCGGGACGAGGTTTCAAGACGACGAAAAACGCCCCACTATCGCTCGCCGCTATTCAGCCTGTCCGCCGATGCTCCGCTTGCGGCCCTGCCAGGGTTCCAGATCCATCTCGCGAGGAGAGTGTGCAGGGATCCGAACCCCGGAGCGGCACAGAACACCAATCCGCCCAGGTTCATAACCTAAACCCTGGGGCCGGGCGTGCCTATCGTTATATCTAGGGATGTATTTTCTGGGAGGGCTTCTCGCTTTGCGGCGGGGGAGAGTGCGCTATCGCGTCAGGGTGGCGCCGGCTTCCTCGACGAATGCCGCTTCGGCCAGCGCCGCGTCCGGCGTGATGGCGCAGGCCGCCGGCTGGCGGAAATGCGGCGAGCCGCGCGGGGTAACCTGGCTGGTGTGCGAGAGGCATTCCATCACGCTGCTCGCCGTGCCCTTGCGGATGGCGTGGCGGTAGAGCGGTCCGCTCGCCGAAAGCGTACGGGCGGCGAAGGCGACGGCTTCATAGGCGATACCGGCCTCGCTCTTCAGCTGTTCACGCGAAAAATGCCGCGCATAGATCGTGGCACCCGATTGATCGTGGACCAGCCGCGCATAGACGCCGAGCCCATCCGGCCGGTTCTCCACGCGAATGGAATAGGAAAGCGGCAGCGGCGCGCCGGTCTGGCGCGTGTCGGCCAGGCGCACGGTGCGGTGATATTCTGCCGAATTGGAAATGGCGCGGGCAAGCGCACTGCATTCGCCGCTCTGCGGCCAGCACTGCAGGATGTGCAGCTCTGGCAGCATTTCAACCATGCCGCTGAGCCTGTTCTGCATCGACAGCACCTGCTGCACCTTCGCGACAGCCGCATTGGTGGCTTCGGGATAGAAGGACGGCGCCAGGAAAAGCAGCGGCAGCAGCGAGAAGAGCGCGAGCGGTGAGGAGATGGGCTTGGGCAGCCAGGAGCGTTTCGGCCGCGGAGCGTCTTGGGGGAAGTGTTGGGTGGGTTCGACCTCCTCGGCTGCCAGATAGCTGCCGACTTCCGGCGCGATTTGCGTGAGGCTGTATTCCGGGACGTAGCTGCCGAGCGGCACACGGATGCGCAGCTGTTCAGTCGTACCTTCGGTTTCGTAATACTGGTCGAGAAGTTTGCGCAGCTTGCCGGCCTGCACGCGCACCAGCGGATCGTTGCCGGCGTCGAAACCCGATGGGCGGCCGAACACGTCGATGCCGATGCTGTAGCCCTTGAGCTGGGCTGCTTTGCCGGCCAGTTCGTTTTCTACGACATAGGTGAGGAACGAGCGCAGCCGTTCGGAGCGGGCGAAGGTTTCGCTGGCAATGACGGCATGGAGCGCACGCCGCACGAGATCGCACGCCGGCCTGTCGGTCCCGCTCATGGTGTCGCCACAGAGGAGGCCATCGTCGCTGCCTGAGTTCCTTCCCCATTTCGGAACAGAGCGACCGGTATAGCCGCTACCCCCAAAAATCACGGGGAGTTTAGCGGTGATTCTTGATGAACGGCAAGGGGTGGCTGACCACGTGTGCGGCAATTGTGCGCTATCGTACGGCTATCGCGTGTTTTCGAGCGATTGCCCTTGTGGAAACAACGCGCTAGACCTTGTTTTCAGTCATAGGAGTCCGCGTCGTCATGCCTGCGAAACTGTCGGTAAATCTCAACGCAATCGCCATGCTGCGCAACCGCCGGGATCTACCCTGGCCGAGTGTCACGGGCATCGGCCGGATTGCGCTTGAAGCGGGCGCCAGCGGTCTGACTGTGCATCCGCGCCCGGACCAGCGCCATGTGCGCTTCAGCGATCTCGGCATGATCCGCAGCCTCATCGATACCGAATTTTCCGACACGGAATTCAACATCGAGGGGTTCCCGGAAGAGAATTTCATGCGTCTCGTCGAGGAGCATCGCCCCGAGCAGGTGACGCTGGTGCCGGACGATCCGGCGCAGGCGACCTCCGACCATGGCTGGGATTTCCGCAAGAACCACAACCTGCTCGGCAATATCATTGAGCGGCTGAAGAAATTCGGCCTGCGCGTGTCGGTCTTCGCCGATGGGGAGCCGGACCGCGAATCGCTGACGATCGCCCGCGATCTCGGTGCCGACCGGATCGAGCTTTATACTGGGCCGTATGGCGGCTGTTACGACAATCCGGCGGAAGCCGTGCGGATCGTCGAATTGCTGGGCGAGACGGCGGATATCGCTTTCGAACTCGGCCTTGGCGTCAATGCCGGCCATGATCTCACGGTCGCCAATCTGCCGGCGCTCGTCGCGCGAATTCCGCGCCTGGAGGAGGTCTCCATCGGCCATGGTCTCACGGCCGATGCGCTGGAATATGGCATGGCGGAGAGTGTTCGCCGCTTCCGCCGCGCCTGCGGCCAGGACGCCTGACGGCGACGCGGCGCCCCCTTGGGAGCGCCGCATCTTTTCGGGATCAGCCGAGGAAGGCTGCCTTGCTGGCGGCGACGAAGTCCTCGAATTCGGTCGGCTTGCGGCCGGACAGCGCTTCCGCATCGCCGGTGACGGCTGCGATCTTGCCTTCGCGCGTGTTGGCGTCGAAGGAGACGATGGTGGGAATGAAGCCTTCCGGCAGGCCGGCGCCCTTCAGGCCCTCGGCAAGCTGCGCATCCGTGACATGCACGACCTTCAACGGCTTACCGGTGGCGGCCGAGACGATGGCGGCGATTTCTTCCGCCGTGCGTGCCTTGGTGCCCGTCAGCGTGTAGATCCTGCTCTCGTCGCCCGCCTTGAGCACGGCTCCCGCGAGGGCGGCGGCGGTGTCGGCGCGCGTGATGTGGGCAATCTTACCGTCGCCCGTCGAGGTGTACCAGGAGCCGGTCTGAAGCGCGTGCGGCAGCGACATGAACAGGTTTTCGGCATACCAGCCGTCGCGCAGGATCGTGTAGGGAATGCCGGTCGCCTTGATGGCTTCTTCGGTGCCGAGATGATCGGGTGCGAAGGTGACGAGAGAGTCCTCCGGCTGCGGCATGGAGGTGTAGAGGATGTGCTTGACGCCGGCCTTCTTGGCGGCGGCCACGGCGGCCTTGTGCTGGGCAAGACGCTTGCCGGCTTCACCGAGCGCGTCGGTCGAGATGATCAGCACCTTGCCGACGCCGGCGAAGGCGGCATCGAGCGAGGCGGGGTCATCGAAATCGGCGGCGCGGACGGTCACGCCCTTGGCGGCGTAATCGGACAGCTTCGTGACGTCGCGGGTCGCGGCGATGATGCTGGCGGGGACAACCTTGCCGGAGGCGAGGAGGTTGTCGAGGACGAGGCGGCCGAGCTGGCCGGAGGCGCCGGTGACGAGAATGGTGTCGGTCATGTCTGTGCCTTTCTTGGCAGGGTTTCCGGCTGGGGCAGGGTGGCGCCGTCGAACCCGTGGGTGTCGGTCTCTTATTGAGACTTGCTCTTATCTGGTAATCTGATAGAGCCTGTAAAGAAGGCAGTTTTTTCTCCGGTGGTTACCTGAAGGGAACCGACTATGAACAAGATCGTCGGCGGCGCCGATGGCGAACGCGTCATGCTTATCGACGGCGTACCCATGTCGATGGACGATTGTCCGGTGCGCGACGTGCTCGATAGCGTCGGTGGCAAGTGGACGTCGCTGATGATCCTCGGCCTCGCGGATGGGCCGCGCCGCTTCTCGCAGCTGCGCCGCCTCATTCCCGATATTTCCCAGCGCATGCTGACCCAGACGCTGCGCGACCTCCAGCGCGACGGCTATCTCACGCGGACCGTCTATCCGACCCAGCCGCCGAGCGTCGAATACAAGCTGACGCCGCTTGGCCATTCCTTCCTTGCGCTTCTGCGATCGCTCGTGCAGTGGTCTTCGGAAAATCACACTGCGATCCGGGCCGCACGTAAGGCCTATGACGCGGAACAGGACTGACGAAGGCGTAGCGGGGGCGGGCATGAAGCCACTGGATATCGGCATTGCCGGCGCGGGTCCTGCCGGGCTTGCAGCGGCCCTGTTCCTTTCGCGCGCTGGCCATCGGGTCGAACTGATCGAACGCTTTGAGCGTCCGTCGCCCGTTGGCTCGGGTCTCCTGATGCAGCCGACGGGCCTGACCGTGCTCGATTCGCTCGGCCTTTCGCCCGCCATCCACACCCTTGGAAACCGTATCGACCGGCTGCACGGCGCCGATGCCCTGAGTGGCCGGACGGTGCTCGATGTGCGCTATGATGCGCTGGCCGGCGGGCGCTACGGGCTGGCGGTGCACCGTGCCGCGTTGTTTTCGACTTTACATGATGCCGTCGTTGCCGCAGGCCTGCCCATTCGCACCGGCATCACGCTGGCGAAAGCCGAAACGCGGCAGGCCCGTACGGCTTTGCATGATCCCGATGGTGAGATCGTCGGTGACTACGATCTGGTGATCGACGCGACGGGCGCACGCTCGCAGCTCGTCGCTGCTTCCGTCGTCGCCCCGCCGGTCAAGGAGCTGCCCTGGGGCGCTTTCTGGGCGACGCTGGACTGCGATGGCATCGCGCATGACTCTACGGCCCTCTCTCAACGGTATGACGCAGCGAAGGTGATGATCGGAGTGCTGCCGGTCGGCCGGGCGCATGCCGGCGAGGGGCGCAAGGTCGCGTTCTTCTGGAGCCTCAAGACGGCCGAGGCCGACGCGGTGAAGCAGGCCGGCCTCGACCGCTGGAAGGCGGGCATATCAGGCTATTGGCCGGAGGCGGTGCCGTTCCTCGACCAAATTTCGGACTGGGACCAGCTGACGCTCGCCCGCTACGCCCACCGCACCGCGCTGCCGCCCTATGCCGATGGTATCGTCTTCATTGGCGACAGCGCCCATTCGACCAGCCCGCAGCTCGGGCAGGGGGCGAACATGGCGCTCTTGGATGCCGCGGCCCTGGCGCATGCGCTGTCCTCGGCGGCGACGCTGGACGAGGGGCTGGCGGCCTATGCGGCGGCAAGGCGCAACCATGTGCGCCTGTTCCAGCTGCTCTCCTATGTCTTCACGCCGTTCTACCAGTCGGATTCGCGGGCGATCGCCTGGCTGCGCGACCGGCTCGTGGCAACGGTCGCGAAAATTCCGCCGGCCCCGCAGATCCTCGCCGCCATCGTATCCGGCACGCTGACCGACCCGTTCACGCGGGCCGGCCTGGAAGAGTGCCGCTGGCTGGAAAGCGTGCTTCAGGAAGCCTGAGCGGTTGGCATCTGCCAACCTGCAAGATCAAGCGCCCAGGTCTGGCCGACGAGGTTCTTGCCGAAGCTATGATGGGGCTCTTCCCGCTCCAGCACGAAACCGGCTGCCTGATAGATGCGCCGGGCCGCGATCAGGATGTCGTTCGTCCAGAGTTCCAGCCTGCTGTATCCGGCGCCCTGCGCAAAGCGGATGCACTCCGTCACCAGCCGCGTGCCGAGCCCCTGGCCGCGTGCGGCATCCGAAACATGCAGCAGGCGCAGCTTCGCCGTCGTCTCGCTTGCCTTGACGAGGAAGATGCTGCCGACGAACCGGCCGTCCTGTTCGGCGATCCAGCAATGTTCGCGTGCGGGATCGAAATGGCGCAGGAACTGCGCGCAGATTTCCGCGACCAGCGCCTCGTATTCCGTGTTCCAGCCGTAGGTTTCGGTATAGCTGTGGGCCTGGCTTGCGATCACGCGGCCCATGTCGCCCGGGCGATGGGGACGGATGACAGCTTTGGCGGGTGCGCCGGCAAGCAGGGTCGTGGCGCGGTGCAGGGCCGTCGTCAGGTCCAGCCGTTCGCTTTGCGTCAGCGGCTCGATGAGCGTGGCGATGCTCCGCCGGGAGCGCGTGGCGAGGTCAGCCGCGACGGCGCGGCCCTTTTCCGTCAGGCCGAGCAGGCGCCCGCGGCCGTCCGCCGGGTCCTTGCGGGCATCGACAAAGCCCTTGTCGACAAAGGTCTTCAGCAGGCGGCTGAGATAGGCGGGATCAAGGGATAGCTCTTCGGTGAGCTGCGAAGCGGATGTGGTGCCGCGTGCGGCAAGCTCATAAATGACGCGCGCTTCCGTCAGCGTATAGGGCGTGTCGAGATAGGCGCGGTCGAGCACGCCGATTCGGTTGGTGTAGAAGCGGTTGAAGGCGCGGATCGTTTCGATCGGGTCCGTCGCGGCTTCGTCAAAGGCAAGGGCATTCATGGTGATCTCCTTCGATCACCATGTGCTCCGATTTATTTGACTGAGTCAAATAAATTATGCCGCCTTGCTGGCGGCCACCTTGCCGAGTGCGAAATCGACGGCGGCCTTGGCATGGATCGCGGTCGAATCGAAGCCGGGCAGGGCAAGCGCATCGGGATCGAGCAACAGACAGATCTCCGTGCAACCGAGGATGACGCTGTCGGCGCCCTCCGCGCGTGCGGCCTCGATGAGGGCAAGCACCCGGTCGCGCGACGCGTCGAACACCTTGCCCTGGCACAGCTCGCTGAAAATGACGTCGTGCATCAGGATGCGGCCGGCTTCGTCGGGCACCATGACGTCGAGACCGGCGGCCTTCATGCGCTCCGCATAAAACCCGTGTTCCATCGTGTAGCGCGTGGCGAGCAGCAGCGGGCGGCGCTTGCCGGCGGCGCGGATTTCGCCTGCGGTCTCGTCGATGATGTTGAGCAGCGTCGCCTTGGTGGCGGCCTGCACGGCATCGGCGACGAGATGCATCGTGTTGGTGCAGATCAGCACGCAATCGGCTCCGGCCTTTTCAAGGCCGGCGGCAACCGCGCCGAGTCGTGCGCCGGCGGCATCCCAGCGGCCGGCCTGCTGGAGCTCGACGATCGACTGGAAATCGACCGAATGCACCAGCACCTCCGCCGAATGCAGGCCGCCGAGCCGCTCGCGCACGGCCTCGTTGATCATGCGGTAATAGACCGCCGTGCTCTCGAAGCTCATGCCGCCGATAAGGCCGATCGTTTTCATGGTCGTTTCCTCCGCTCTTTCTGGATGGCGCAGAGAATGCCGTGCAATGGGCGGCGATTGTTCGCAAAGTTCGCGCTCTTTCTGGAGAAAGGCCGGAAATTTTCTTGCAAGGCTTCTAAATAGCGCTCATTGTTTGCGCGAATAAAGCGAATGATGGAGAATCCTGGCGTGTTGGACGAGCGAGACCGAAAATTGCTGGCGCTGTTGCAGGAGGATGCTGGTGCGCCCGTCGCCATTCTGGCGGAGAAGGTCAATCTCTCGCTCTCGGCCTGTGCCCGGCGTATCCAGCGGCTGGAGGAGAGTGGCCATATCGCCGGCCGGGTCGCGCTGCTCGACCGGGACAAGATGGGTGTGCCGACGACGGTTTTCGCCCTTATCAAGACCGCACATCACAGCGACGACTGGATCGAGATGTTTTCGAAGGCGATCGCCGACATTCCTGAGGTCGTCGAGGCGCACCGGCTGACCGGCAATTACGATTATATCCTGAAGATCGTGCTGCCGCGCGTCGAGCACTATGACGTCGTCTACAAGCGCATCGTGCGGCGGGTCGAGCTTTTCGACGTCTCGGCGTCGATCTCGATGGAGAGCCTCAAGAGCGGATCGCGCCTGCCGGTCGAGCATGCCTGAAAGCGCGCACAAAAAAGGCCGGTAAAACCGGCCTTTTTCGGTGTCTGTTGCGACAGATCAGGCTGCGGCGAGTTGATCAGCCGACATCTTGCCGGACTTGCGGTCGCGAACCAGTTCGAAGGAAACCTTCTGGCCTTCGTTGAGGGCAGTGAGGCCCGCGCGCTGTACGGCGGAGATGTGGACGAAAACGTCCGGCTCACCGCTGTCCTGCTGAATGAAGCCGTAGCCCTTGGTCGTGTTGAACCACTTTACGGTACCAGTTGCCATGACGAAACCTTTCCTAGCCGTCAAATCAATCATCGGTCGCCCGTCGGGCGGCCTTGGGTGGTCGAATTTGAAGGGGAAGTTCGTGAAGCTGCAGGCTGGAAACCCGCAAATGCGACGTCAACGTTCAAATCTCGATGCGGGAGAAATAAGTGCTTCGGCGCGACCGGTCAAGACGCGCCCGCACGCTCGTGCTTATTCCGGTGCGGAAAGTGCCTCATCGTTCGCGCATTGCGAGATCGGCAGCTGCCGGAAGGAATAAATCGCCAGGATCCGACCTTCGTCGTCGGTATCCACCTTCAGGCAGGCGCAGGCATAGCCGTAATTGCCATTCGTGCGCACATAGTCGCCCTCGGAAATATCGGGGATGCGGTCCATCCCGTCGGGCTCGGTGCCGCCGCCCTGGCTCATCATCGTCCATGTGCCGTCGGCATCGTCCAGCCACCAGTTGCCCGGCGTCGGGTTCTGCAGCCAGCCGCAACGGCTTTCGGCGGCTTGCACGGCGGTGGAAAGGGTCGCGAGCGCGAGCAGCGCGGCAAGAAGGGTCTTCTTCATCGGGCAACCCTCACTTGTCGATCTTCTTGCAATGGAACATGTCGCCGCTCGTTTCGGAAGACCAGTCCATTTCCGTCGCGGTGATGTTGGCAAGGCCGATGCGATAATCGTCGGCGAAGGTCAGGATATAGGCTCCGCCATCCTGTTCGGTTTTCAGGATCGGCATCGGGCCTTCGCCGGAATCGTAGGTGTCCGCCGTGAAGGTGAAGGTCGAGACCTCGCAGTCCCAGCTGCCCGCATAAGGCGGCTCATCGGCGGCGGCGGCAGAAAGCGTGGAGGCGAGCAGGACGGCGGCGGCGAGGCGGAGCATGGCGCGGGATCCGTGAAAGGAGGGCTGGGTCCTCCCGTAACGGGCGAGGGTCGTCACTTATTCCCGCATGGATGCTGCCGGCACGAAAAGCCCCGCCGAAGCGGGGCTTTCCAGATCAGGCAGGGCGTCGCTTGTCGACGCGGTTGTGGTCGAGGAAGGCGGCAATGGCCGCTTCACCGCAGAGTCGGCGCTGTTCGACAAGAGCGGATGCAAGGCGTGCAGCATCGCCGAAGGTGGCGACGCCGGCATTTTCCGCCGCCGGATTGCGGGCGAGGCAATCGGCGACGATGTCCGCCATGGTGCGCGGCAGGAGGTCGGTGCAGTCCAGCATGCTGCCGAACACGGCGCCGATGGGGACGATCTTGTCTTCGAAGATCACCATCGGTTCGGCGCGTTCGTCTTCCCAGGCGTCGAAGGCCTCGAGAGCGTCACCAAACAGTTGCTGAAGCGTGATGGGAGCATGTCCTTCGTGAAGGTCTGGCAGGAAATTCAACATTTTCTGTCTCCTTGGCGTAAGGGCGTTTCGCTTGTTACTCCGTACTCGGACCGCTTGGATGAGGCTTGCCGATCCGCGACGCAAACCGGCCTGCTGCACCGCAGTCTCACAAATCTTAACAACGAGAAACGGATTGGGAAGCGAAATATTTTGTTCTTCGTCGGTCCATTGCCGCTTTTCATTGGAGTTCTGTTTCAAAACAGCGACATAGGCGGAAGAAATTTTTGAGCGCCTTTGTGCAATGCAATGCCGGGATACGTTCATCCGCTGAAATATCAGGATGCCGGATCGCGGTTTTTTGGGCTTCGGTAAGAAGGGCGTTGACCAAGACACCGGACATCGCTAGAAGATGCGAACCGTACCGTACGGTACGCAAAATGACGGGTAAAAATCTTGCAGATCGCAGAGCAGGCAAAGACAGGCGCAGCCGCCGCGGGACTGACGGAACGTCAGGGCGCGGTGCTGGAGCGTGCGCTCGGCCTGCTGGTGGAGGGCGGCGAACGGGCGCTGACCACGGCGGGGGTGGCGCGCGCCGCGAACTGTTCGAAGGAAAGCCTTTATAAATGGTTCGGCGATCGCGACGGGTTGATCTCGGCGATGATCACCTATCAGGCCGGCAAGGTGCGCACCGTCGAGGTCGATGCGCGCGCGCTGACGGCGGAAAGCCTGCGCAAGCATCTCGTCGCCTTTGCAGGCGATCTCATCGACGTTCTCTCCGGAGACGTGTCGCTGGCGCTCAACCGTCTTGCCATCGGCCAGGCGAGCCGCGAGGGCGCCGGTCTCGGCCGCCTGCTGCAGGAGCGCGGCCGCCGGCAGATCGGCAAGCGCGCCGCAGCGCTGCTGGAAGCCGGCCGCAAGGCGAAGCTGCTTGCATTCGACACCGCCGACGAGGCATACGGCACGCTCTACGGCCTTGTCGTCTCCGACATGCATCTGCGCATGTTGCTGGGCGAGGATGCGAGCGCACTCAAAAAGGAATTCTCGCCACGCGCGGAGAAGGCGGTCGATGCCTTCCTGACGCTTCACGGCGCGAAAGGGTAAGGCCGGCAGGAAAAGCCGCCGGTTCAGTTAAACAGACAGCAAGGGAAGGAACCATCGATGCGCGTCTATTACGATCGTGATGCCGATCTCAACCTCATCAAGGCGAAGAACGTCGCCATCGTCGGCTACGGCTCGCAGGGCCGTGCTCACGCCCTCAACCTCAAGGATTCCGGCGCCAAGGGCGTCGTGATCGCGCTCAAGGCCGGTTCGCCGACGATCAAGAAGGCCGAAGCCGACGGCTTCAAGGTCATGACGGTCGCCGAAGCCGCCAAGTGGGCCGACCTCCTGATGATGGCGACCCCGGACGAGCTCCAGGCCGACATCTACAAGGCCGAAATCGCCGGCAACATCCGCGACGGCGCCGCCATCGCCTTCGCCCACGGCCTCAACGTGCATTTCGGCCTCATCGAGCCGAAGTCCTCGGTCGACGTCGTCATGATCGCGCCGAAGGGCCCGGGCCACACGGTTCGCGGCGAATACCAGAAGGGCGGCGGCGTTCCCTGCCTCGTCGCCGTTCACCAGAACGCTTCGGGCAACGCGCTTGACCTCGCGCTCTCCTACGCCTGCGGCGTCGGCGGCGGCCGTTCGGGCATCATCGAAACCAACTTCAAGGAAGAGTGCGAAACCGACCTCTTCGGTGAACAGGTCGTTCTGTGCGGCGGTCTCGTCGAGCTGATCCGCGCCGGTTTCGAAACGCTGGTCGAAGCCGGTTACGCTCCGGAAATGGCCTATTTCGAGTGCCTGCACGAAGTGAAGCTGATCGTCGACCTGATCTATGAAGGCGGCATCGCCAACATGAACTACTCGATCTCGAACACGGCCGAGTGGGGCGAATACGTCACGGGCCCGCGCATCATCACCGCCGACACCAAGGCTGAAATGAAGCGCGTCCTCAACGACATCCAGACCGGCAAGTTCACCTCCGAGTGGATGCAGGAATGGAAGGCCGGCGGCGCACGCTTCAAGGGCATCCGCCGCAACAACGATTCGCACCAGATCGAAGAAGTCGGTGCGAAGCTGCGCGGCATGATGCCGTGGATCGGCAAGAACAAGCTGGTCGACAAGGCCGTCAACTAAGCGACTTGCCGGTCGCGTCAACGGCTTGCATGCCTGCGGCAATGCGGTGATCGGCAAGAACAGTCCGGCCGACAAGGCCGGCAACCAATCGTTTTCGCGCAAAAGCGTGAACGATGGGCC
>NZ_JBLZPH010000098.1:17798-19188 GCF_049199205.1 Shinella sp. M31
CTCTATTTCAGCTCAGCTGAAATAATGCAGTGCATCCTCTGATATATTGCGCCGCAGCAAGTAATAATCTTGCGCGAACGCCGGAAGGGGAACAAAATACGCAAGTGTTTCGTTCAGCCGCCGGGAGGATGGTGCGATGACCACGATTATCCAATACTTCGCCTGGTTCGACCTTTTTATCCTGGGCAGTATAGCCATGCTTGTCCTGCTCAGCCTTTACAACGACCGAGCTACGTGAGCGCTTTCGCAGTCTGAAAGGGCTGCCGGGGCAGCCGTGTTCCGGACAGTCTTTCTCCGCGTGTAACCTTGTTGGTGCGCCTTTTTTGTCGTGCGAATATTTAGGTCAGCATTATTGACATAAATACGGCGCCGTGATGAGGTGCGTTCAAACAACAAGCCCGAGGAAACCCCTATGTTCAAATGGGAACAGGCCTTCGCGACCCGCGCGTCGCGAATGAAGGCATCCGAAATCCGTGAACTCCTGAAACTGCTGGAACGGCCCGATATCATCTCGTTTGCCGGCGGCATTCCGGATCCGGCGCTGTTCCCCAAGGAAGCCTTCTCCGCCGCCTACACGGACGTGCTGGCGGGCGAGGGCGCTGCCGCGGGCCTGCAATATTCGGTCAGCGAGGGCTACAAGCCGTTGCGCGACTGGCTTGCCGGCGAAATGGGCAAGCTCGGCATAACCTGCACGGCCGAAAACGTCTTCATCGTTTCCGGTTCGCAGCAGGGCCTCGATTATCTCGGCAAACTCTTCCTGTCGCCGAAGGACACCGCGCTCGTCACCTGGCCGACCTATCTCGGCGCGTTGCAGGCCTTCAATGCCTATGAGCCGACCTATGACCGCCTGAACCTGACGGGCAACCGTACGCCGGACGCCTATCGCGCGACGGCGGAAGAGGCCGGTGGGCGCGTCAAGTTCGCCTATCTCTCGGCCGACTTCGCCAATCCGACTGGCGAGACCGTCGATCGGGCCGGCCGCGAAAAGCTGCTGTCACTCGCCGAAGAACTGGACATTCCCGTCATCGAAGATGCGGCATACCAATCGCTCCGTTATGACGGCGAGGCCGTGCCGCCGATCCTGGCGCTGGAAATCACCAAGACGGGCGATATCAACGCCGCCCGCACCATCTATTGCGGCAGCTTCTCCAAGACGCTCGCACCCGGCCTGCGCGTCGGTTACATCGTCGCGGCCGCCCCCGTCATCCGCAAGCTGGTGCTGATGAAGCAGGCGGCGGACCTGCATTCCTCGACCATCAACCAGATGGCCATCGCCCATGTCGCCGAGCGCGGTTTCGATGCGCAGGTGGCGAAGATCAAGGCCGCCTACAGCGCGCGCCGTGATGCCATGCTGGCCGCCCTCCAGAAATACATGCCGGAAGGCGTGTCC
>NZ_JBLZPH010000099.1:0-36167 GCF_049199205.1 Shinella sp. M31
CTTCAAGAACAGCTCAGCGCACGAGCCCAAAACGACAAAGGAGAAAACGAGAAACTTGACCACGACCGCAGACCCGAAACATACCTAATAGGCGGGTCAATTCTCGGTGGAAACGCCGGGTCAGTTCTCAGTGGCAATCAACACCCTTAAATTCCAGAAATATACCTATGGGCCCTACGCGCCTGCCCTTAGGCACGTCCTGACAAAGATGGATGGAGCCTACTTGAAGGGTGTCGGTGACGGAACGAAACCTTCAGAAATCATAGTTCTGGATGCAGCACTGAACGATGCGGAACGTTACTTTTCTGCTGCCGGCGATCCGACAACAAATGAGCGCGTTCAGCGAATTGCTAAACTGATCGATGGCTTTGAGTCACCTTACGGCATGGAACTTCTGGGCACAGTCCATTGGGCCGCTGGGGAGAGCGAGAGCAAGAGCTTGGACGAGGTTATCCAACGAGTCCACGCTTGGAATGCTCGCAAGCGCGAGCTTATGAAGCCGGCGCATATCAAGGTCGCTTATGAGCGGCTGATGAGCGAAGGTTGGATCAATTAGAAGATCTTTTTGTGCGCTGAGATATCGGAAATAATTTCCGTCTTGTGGTCAGTGCATTTGCCGGGGCGCTGGTACGATCAATCGAAAGCGTTTTCCATCAACCCGAGTTTTTCGACGCAGCCGCGATCGTTCGTCCCGCAGGGGAGCGACACGAGGACTGATTCTCCGACGCTACCGCCACAAGGCCCCTGATGGTCTCCGGACACGTCCCCTGGTCTCCTGCCACGTACGGGCCGTAGTGAAGTGGGTTGAACTTAACCAAGCGATTGCAAGATGATCGGCCCGCCGTGTGTTTGCAGATCTCCAAAATCACGGCATTCGGATCGCTCCCTGCTGCTAGGCGGCGCCCAAGGCCGTTGCGGGCAACATAGTCCACAATCTCGCCACCGTTGCGGGCCATGCCCTCTACCAAATAGCTGGTAAGCTTGGGACCCAGGTCCTGACGCCAATCCAACAAAATCCGCAAGGTGCGTGCCAGCGTGCCGATATAATGTGGATTGGCTTCGAGGTTGATATCGACGATGCCGTGTTTGATACTTGTCCAGAACCGGTCCGAACTTGTGATTTCAAGCGTGCGACAATGGAAGAGCACCGCATCGCAGTCGAAGAACGTGGTCTTGATCAGATCGTTCAGAGAGTGCGCGGCCACGTAGCCATTGCTTACGGCCCATGTCGATTGCAGCGCCCACACGTCGAAATCGAACCGACCATATTTGAGCCTGTATCCGCCAAAGCGGTTGCGGTGACCGCCAAGCGCGGCAAGAAGGGTATCCAACACATCCGGCGACGCATCCACCACCACATCGACATCGGAGTTGAAGGCGTTACGCCCTTCGCGCGCGAAATCACGCGGCAGACCGCCAAAAATTGCACTATCGCCAGCACCGCTCAGAATATCTACCAGGCTGCCGATGTCGCCGCCGTGCGATCCTCTGATGAAGTCGGCAATGTCGTGACTTAGATCCAGGTCCCGAACGTGGTGGACAGCACTCATACCGCTCCTCGCTCACGCAGATCCTTCAGCAGCGAAATCGCGAAGCTATCCGTCATGCCCGACATCATGTCCGTCATCAGTTGCAGTTCCCGGTAGCGGATTGGCATGCGATTGTCCGGAGATTCAGCAACTCGCCGATAGTTCTCCGAGATACGTGAATAGACGTAGCTGTGCACGGGAGAGGTTCGCTTCGACCCTATATCAAGCGGATCTTTCCGGTTGGTGATCGCGGCCCAGAAGATGTCCATGAGCCCATGAATCGTTTGATGTCCCTTCAACTCGACCTCCAGCACCTGGCGGTGCGGATATATGTGCTTGCCGGCGAACTCTTTCAGCAGTGTCCACAAGCGTTTGGCATCGGATTCAGCCATGAGTTCCTTGTCGAAAGTGCCCGCCATCATGGCCGGCAAGTTTTCGGCAAAAGCCTTGGTCGCCGCCACGATCATGACGCCGATGGCATTAACCCGGAACATCTGCATGGTGATGTCGTCGAGTTCGGCGGCAGACAAAGACTGCGCACGAAATTCTTGGTGTTGCTGCCTTGCCTTGACGATGACAGAAGCAATGCATGCATCATCAGAGCCTTCGAACTCAAGGAACCCTGCTAGCCGATCGAAGTTTACCAAGCCCTTCTTGGCAGCATCTTCGACATCGACAATGGAATAGGCGATGTCATCGCAAGCCTCCATGATGAAGGTCAGTGGATGCCGAACACCCTCCCCCAAGCCTGTTTCCGCCCACACTTCCTTGGCGATATCGGCTTCCGATTGAAAATAGTTGAACTTCTTGCGCGCCAAGATCTTCTTGTTCACCTTGTCCGACGGGCTGGGATACTTCATGAGCGCTGCGAGGAACGCGTAGGTCATGTTCAGACCGTAAGAATCATTGACGATTTGCAGGCGCGTCAGAAGTCGGAAAGCCTGGGCGTTGCCTTCGAACTTGAGGAAGTCTTCCCTGAGTGCGGCTCCGTCGAGCCCCTCGAAAATATCTGGTGCCCGAGCCTTCATCCAGGACTGTATGGCGTCCTCGCCTTGGTGGCCGAACGGTGGGTTGCCGAGGTCGTGTGCAAGACCAATTGCTTCGAGCAGGGCTGGAACGTTTCGTTCCGCGTTGAGGCTCTCTGGCAGATTGAACTGTTCTGGATAGACGTACACAAGGGCCGTACCAAAACTGCGCGCCATGTTAGCTACTTCATGGCTATGGGTCAGGCGGGTGCGAACACTGTCATGAGGATCAAGGGGAAAGACTTGGGTCTTGTCTTGCATGCGCCGGACCGGCGTAGAGAACAAAATTCGGTCGTGGTCGCGCTCGAGTTCGGTACGATGTTCGGCGGTCTTGGCAGAGCGCTCTGCCCTTTTTCCTTTGGCCTTGTCCTTACGGCGCTGCGAATTGAGCAGCTTTTCCCACTTCAGATCACCCAATGTCCATTCCCCTGTGTCGGCCAAGTTCTCGGCGGAAGGCCCTGATTCGTCAATTGGCTGGGCTCCCAAGGCTACAAAACCATGTTGATGGATAAGCAATCGCAAACAGACGTTCGATCACGGCATAGAAAATAGTAATGTTCACTTTCTGTTCTATAGCAGCCATCCTCAAAATTCAAGAAGACGCTGAGGCGTGAACTGCGCGGCGGGCGTTCCCGAGCACAGGGCGCACCTGATCGACCAGATGGAATGCAGCTCGACGAACTGGCGATGGCAGCGACAGAGGATTAAGCTGCTCGGACGGCATCCTGCCGGCTTACCGATCCATCGGAATCCTTGATCTCGGCAAATCGAACCGCGTGCCGGCATCGAAGGCGGATGAAGTATTTTTATAGCCCGGAGCCCCCACGCCTTTCAAGGCCCCGGAAATCAATTGAGGCACACTTTAACGTCATGGCGGCATAACGCCCGTTCCACCTTTAAGCGTCTGATTTATTCATGGCTTAACCGGGTACCATGACGCCTTTGCCGGTTGCGGGAACAATGATTTTCTTTAGCCGTGCAACGATATCGTCGTCAGCGCCAAGTGCCACGTCGATGCTCACAGTTTCAAGTGTCGTGGCTTGTCCCGAAATCCAGAACTGCCCTTGGATGCCATCGTCCCCCGAAAGTCCTGTGTGGTGGGGGTAAAGCAGGGTCAAGTGAGGCGCCTTGTAAAGGTGGGCGTAGGCCATCATCTGGTAAACATCAGATTGGGAAACGCCCTGTTTAAGATCATCAATCCTAGAGGAAATCCTTTTCCACTTGGTGTCTATCACTTGCACCACCTCGCTGCCACGGCGGATCAGGATGTCAGGTTTGGTTTGAAAAACCTGACGCCCGCTGTCTTGAGCCGTCAGACAATACTCCCGCCCGCCCTGGAGCGTGACGCTGTACTCTGTTCCTGCCATCGCGCGTGCGACCAACCGTCCGACATACTCCTCGAAAAGCGTGTTCATTTCGAACAGAAGCGCTGTTCCCTGGCCGGCCCCGGCGCTCGTGGTCTGGAATTGGTTGCGCAAGAACATCCGCGCCATTCCGACTAGATCCTGCCAGCCACGATTGGTCCGGTCGATCACGACTTCATCCCACCGCAGAGCGGGAACCGGAATGGCCGAAATGTCCGCATAAACAAATGCCAACTCCCGAAGCCGGTGGAGATTGGACGTACTGCGCGACAGCTTGGAAAGATGGGCAAGTGCCGCCTTCATGACGCGGTTCAACGCGATGTCGGTGGACAGCTCGTCAAATCGGCAAGCAAGGCGGCTGGGGTTAACCGCATGGCGAGTGAATTGGCGGGACACGTCAAGCGTCCCGCGCAACGCGGGTAAGTCGTCCTCTTGGCCAATATATTTACGTGGCATACCGCGACGGAGAGCTTCCGTGAGCTTGCCACAAAATACCCGGACCAGGATTTCGAGAAGCGTTTCGTGCTGCCAGTCCAGTTCCGACAAGCGCCCAGTCTCGATCTTCATGTCCAGCGCCACGGCGAGCATGTGGACAAGACGCTTGCGGATTTCGCTCCGCTCTTCGATCGAGCCATGTGCGGCGGGTACGTCGATCTTAGGAAGGATCTCCAGGCTGCAGTCCTCGGCCGCAATGACACCAACCACGCCGCGGGCGCGCAACTCATGCCGGCGGTCCTCGAGCACGCCCCTTTCGCCCCGTCCAGCAAAAATCGACGTCTTGCTAACTGCGGCCAGGCGGTCGGCCATCCTGTCCGGGATACAACCAGGCCCGTCACCGCGGGGGAGCGACCGGTATTCCAGCACGCTGAAAGCGGTCATTCGACTTCGAACTCCGTAAAGTCAAAGCCACCATCGCGATCACCTTGAACCTCGGGACGGACGCGCCAGCGATAGCGAACGCCAGATACCGTGTCAGAGTCCAATCCGGGTGGCGCGGATATGACATCTCGCACCAAGAACCGCGGATTGCTCTGCGCCGCGTCGCCGAGGACCGCGGCAACCTTTGACCAATCCTCGTAGAAATACTCGGATAGCAAGGGGATCACCTTGTATCGCATCGCCGCTGCGATCTTGGCGCGGGTATCGCAGCCGGTGAGATAGGCATGACCGATCTGATGTTCGCGGTCGAACAGATACTCAATCCGTTCGTTGATTGTGCGCAGAAGCTTCTGAGGATTGATCCCTTCAACGTTATTTGGCAGCACATGGGGATCTGGCATTAGCTCGCGGAACGCGAACCGGCGCCGTAGCGCAGTGTCCAGAAGCGCAATTGACCTGTCGGCCGTATTCATCGTCGCGATGATGTGCAGGTTCGCCGGCACAGCGAACGGCAATTTGGAATATGGCAACGCAAGACGGATTTCGTTCGGCATACCCAGCCGCTTGTCGGGCTCCAAGAGCGTGATCAGTTCGCCGAAGACCTTTGAAATATTGGCCCGGTTGATCTCATCGATGATCAGCACAAAAGCCTCGCGTTCAGCGCCGGCATCAACCTCCTTGATCGTGCTATTCATGTAGCGCTCGAGGGCAGGAATATTGAGGCGCTCTTTCCTCAACCCGTAGATCGACCGCATCGTAAAATTGCCATCATAGATCTCGGTGACCGGCACACCCGCAACGTCGTGCCAGAGCCAGCGAACGGCACGCCTGTGGCCATAGTTTCCCTCTGGTCGCGGATGATATTCGTAGTCGCCGGTCACTTCACCTATAGCTCGGACCAACTGGTTCCCTTTCGACACGACAATGATATCGCCTCGCTTGAGACGATTTCGAAACGTGTCGGTGATTGACACCTGGCCAGACTGTAAAGTGACCGGTCCCTCGATCTTTCCTTGTGACTGGCAAGTTTTCAGGATTTCCCCAGCAGCCTCATACTTTGGGTCGCTCCAGTCGATGTCTTCCCAGTCCAGAACGGTGTAGCCGCCCTCAATCACTTCCTCGAAGAGGTCTTGATCTCCGGCATCTCGGCTGAAGCCAACTGACATCTTGTAGATTTGTCTACCATCAATTGTGATCCGGTTGCGGATCGCCGTCTTGCCTAAGCCCGTTTCGGCTCGCTTGGCAATGCGCCGAAAAATTCCAGGCACGGTTTCTAGCCGGAAACCCACTGAAGACGTTTCTTCACTATCGTCCGATCCTGTCATGGGCTGACGGCCCTCAACGAAATCCTCATAGGTCATCGACTGGTGAAAGGTAACGAACTCAATCCGGCCCTCGCTGGAAAGACGGTGATACTCGACCATCAGGGCCTCGCGTTCAGCGCGCAGAAGTTCGGCCGCTGCGTCGCCCAAACACAGTCGAACGGCTTCCAATGCGGTGGCGTAAGTCTTGCCGGTTCCCGGCGGGCCGTAAAGAATCAGGTTGGTTGCCGAGCGTGTTGGTGTTGTTTTTGCTTCTGTCACGGTGGCTGCCTCCGCTTGCGATGCGAGCTTGTAAGTGAAGATGGTTGAGCTGCTGGGGTTCGGCTCGGTATGAGTTGGGGGTGGCACCTGAGCCAATTCCTGGAACTTCTTGCCACCAAGTGCACTGCAGATGTTCGGAAATGCGTCTGGAAGGCCCATTGCCTCAGCGATCTGGCTGGCGCGAATAGCCACCTTTGGAGCATTCCGCTCTCGCCCCGGCTCAATGAAATAATTTCGCGCGCAAAGACGTATGCGGTCAGCGTCGCGTATAAGGTGGTCGTAGCGTTCGGGAGGCGGGACAGGCTTGTCATCCTGGTCCACAATAATGAAGCCCGAATTGTGTAGTCGCGCGGCCGCATCCGCTTTCTGCCCCCATCCTCCGTTCAGGTCGATCTTCCGCAAGATGAAGCCGACAAGTGGCTTCGTGGGATAAACGCGCTTTGGGCGCTCACGACTGGAGCGCACCCAGTAATCACGAGGTTCCCCGAACTGACTGAATATCTCTGCGTTTTCACCGGTCAGGCTGTGGCGATCAAAGGCATCCATAGCCGCTTCAATCTCGGCTCTCGTGAAGATACCCCTTGCATCGGCTTCCATCGGAGGAACGCTTGTAGCCGGTCGCCAATGACTACCATTGCTATTTCCATCGATTACCACTCCCGCCGCGCGACTCTGACTGCTGAACACATGATCGACAGCAAAGCGGAAAAGCGCTGGGTTCTCATCGGGAACTAAAACACCCTGCTCTAACAATCGATCTCGTTCGGGCCTATCCCGTTTCTTGTCCGGAGATCCCACACGCATCGCGGTTGAACCCTGGCGAACAACGAAACCAGAAGGGACTGGCTTGCCAAAGGCTACAGCTTGTTCCTTTTGGATCTGAACCCAACCGCTTTCATCTTCTGTCATCGTTTGTTTCACTCTGAATTTCCATAATGCTCAATGCACACAACGTGTTCACCAACCGCATCTGCTCAACCGTCCCACATTTCGTTTCGCGTATTCCTCCAAACGCGTACTGAAGAAAGTCAGAAGATCCTCAAGCGCCCGTGCCTCCACGGCGTGATCATGCGCTTAAAAGGCCCGAAACTGCCCGTCGTGCCAGATACCGTGCACATACTCGAGCCCACCAAGCGCCGAAGGGCGATCCACTTGCATCAGAAATCCAACCATCCGCCCCAGTTGCCTGACAGGAACGCTCCCTGCAACACGACCTCAGTCCCTTGCGCTAAAGGCATCTCAAGTGGCATCGGCATCGGCTGTCAGATCATCACGCGGGATCGCGAACGCCGACCAGCCCGAGGCTTCAAGTCTTTCTAAGTGCGCCGCTTCGTGTGCTTCGCCCTGTCTCTGCAGCAGGGCCGCATCTTCGCTGTCCTCACCAGGCTCCGGTCTCTCGCCGCGCCGCCGCATCAAGTCGGTTGCCGAAAAACAGATAGTGCCGCAATGTCTTTCATGGTCGCCCTACAATCTCGAATAAGAATGAGCCGAAGAAGAATCGTTTCACCGGATCGCAGCTTCTAAAATAAACGCCATGGGTGTCAATTCGCGTCAGACACCGCAACTGGTTGAATTGATGCGCAGTGCCCGAAAAGCCTTCTCTTGTCAGCCGGCAGGGCGCCGCGGCGCGCACGATCCCCGGGCTTTTCGGCGCGGTGGCGGTTAGGCAAAGCACCTGAGCAGGCGTTTTATCGCCCGATGTTCCTTGATAAAGCGGCTGACATAGCGGTAGTCGGGCCTAAAATCGTCGCACTACTTCGACACACAATGGGCCTCGTCCGCAATCGGTCGATTGCGAACATCGGTGCAGATGGCGGCGCTTTGTCTCCAATCAATCAGCATGCGTGGGTTCCCTCGGGCAGCGGATTGTTCACCGCCTATCGTGACGATGCGCTATCGCGAGGCCCGATTTGTTAACCCATGACATGCCAACACTGTTCGACGTCGTCGATTACTTCGCCAACCATTCACCATAGGCGTCGATGTCGATCATAGGGACGGTGCCGCTGAATTGTAGCCGAGAGATCAGCTTGAACAGGAATGCGGTGGCTGGCTTGTTCTCGGACACGAAGTCATATCCGCCTGCGCCGTTGCGTGCGAAGTGGCCGTGCGACGCCACACACCCGATATCCAACTGGCGATCGCCGGTGCCATCGAGGAGGATCGCTTCAAGCGACTTGCCCATTGGCGGACTCCATTCGCTCTCGAAAGTCAGGATTCCGCCGAAAATCGGGATCAAGGGCTTCGCTGGATAGACGCCGCCCGCGTGCGGTATCGGCAGGCTCGTCCGATGGAGCCGCCTGGCACTAGCAACCTTTTCCTGAGCATATTTGACGAGCTGTGCGTCGGCAGTCTGCTTTGCCTCGAAGACGGCGTAAACGCTCTCGGCGGGAATGATCGTCTGGTTCTCGTAGGTGAAGATGAACGGCGAATACTGCCGGTCGAAAACGACCACGTCGATCTGCTCGCTGAATTTTCCCCTGCTGTCGACGACGTGGGCCTTGGCGACGCTGTATCGGGAGGGCAGGTACTTCTCCAGCAGGCTGATCCAGACGCTTTCGCTCGCGTCGCCCTTCATCCCGGGGTGCTGGAAGCTCTTGCGCGCCACCGACAGCCGCGATTGGATGTCTTCGTGCAACGAGGAAAGGAGTTGTGACAGGGACCATTCGGACATGAGGTCTTCCTTTCCTTCAAGAGAGCGGGAACTTGGGACCGAACAGCGCGCGCCATGCTTTCAAGGCATCGCCGTTGCGTCCGTGCTTGGCGAGATTTATGGCGCTTCGAGCATCGCGGCCGGCTGCCATGAGAAGATCGCGTGCACGCTGCTTGCGGGTGCCGTCCATGCCGTCGCTGATCGGCGGGCCGAGCCTGGCGGGATCGGCCCAGGTGTCGAAGATGCGGCCGGCCAGTGTCGAGAACATCCCCTCGATTTCGTAGTCGAAGCGGCCCTGCCATCCGCCGTAGAGGCACTCGAGCGCCATGACCTCGATGAGGAACGACGGCTTGACGGGCTTGTCGGCTCCGTGCCTTGGATTGTTGTTCCAATATTTGATCATGCGGACCAGGCCCTTCCATTCGTTGGAGAAGGCCTGGTGCGCATCAATCGCTTTCTGGGCGTGAATCTTGGGATTCGTCTTGATCCACTCGCCTTTGTCCGTGTCTGGGATCTCATAGTCGTCGCCAGACGAGAAGGCAGGAACGACGTCGACGCTCAGGATGCGGTAGTCGGTATTGTCCTCGGCGTCTACCGTAACGCCGAAGTCGACGTTCACCGAACGGCCCTGCTTGCGCACCGCCTTCTCGTCGTATTTCTCGACGAGTGCCTTACGGAAATCGTCGAGGACAACCGAGGGGGCCTTGTCACGGTACTTGGAACGTTCGCTCTCCTTGAGGACGAAGAAGATGTCGATGTCCTTGAGCGGCTTGGTCTTGGTGTGACGCTTGTAAGACCCTGTCAAGAAGCTGTTGGCTATGGCGAACTTGGTATCGAGATAGTCTCTCACCTCGTTCTGCCTCTTTGACGCGTTTTCCTGTTCGCGATCGTTAAGCTCAAGCCTCGACTTGAATTTCCTGAACGCGTCGTCGGTCGTAAGCATCAGCTCTTCCTCCAGTAGGCTGCGCTTCCGCCCAGGCCATTGTGGTCGATCGTCGATCCGAGATTGTGACGAATGAAGCCATCGGTAGAACGGTAAGAGCCGGGGCCCCAGCCCTGCACGTCCGGTCGTCCCGGTTTGCTTTTCATCTTGATGTCGTAGCAGGCGTCGGAAGGTGCGACGCCTGCCTTGCGAAGGTGATACTTGAGCTGATCAGTGTCAGTCCAAAAGCCGCCGCCGCCGTTCCAGCTATAGACGATGTCGATGTCCCAGCGGACGATGAGCGCACCTGTCGTCTTGTTGTAGATTTCCAGCACAACCCTTTCGAGGTCTTGCGTCCCCAACCACGTCTTGAGAGCCCGCATGTTGGTGTCCCAGTCGTTGACAAGGTTCGAAGGATCGAGTCCACTCAGACGGATGATGTCTTTGAGACTCTTGAGGATATTGTCGGCCACGTAGGTCACCGAGTGGGTGTAGGTGTTTACGGCAACGGTGGTCATGAGCCGAGGAAACCTTTCGGATCGAGGACGAGCGCGCCGCTGGTGGAGGCCTTCGTGGTATCGCTGCCAGCGGTTTCCGCGCTGTCGCGGGCGGTGATCCGGTTGCTCTGCTTCTTCAGCGAGTTGTTGACCCATTCGAGGTCGTCGGTGGGGCAAGGTAGCGACAACTTCCAATCGCCCTTCAGAGGGTCGTAGCCCAGCGTGTCTTCCTTTGCATCCGACCCATCGATGGCATCGTCATCATGGAGGGTGTATATGCGCGTGCGCGGGCCGTCGCAGGTCACTACAATCGCAGCGTCCTTGGCCGCCTGTTCGGCGATGACGCTCGCCGCCGTGCCGCCGGCCGCGAGAAGTTCGTTCCGATCTGAACCATCACGCCCCTGCGTGAGCAGCTCGACAATCTCCTTCCAGGTGTCGAGCGCATCGCGGTGAGGATTGCTGCGGAAGACGCGGGAGTAGGTGCTGCTCATCTGCGGGCCTCCTTGACGCGAGTTTTATGGGCTGATTTTGCGGCAGCGATGATTGCCGACATTGTCACGCTGCCCGGGTTCATCGCGGTGGCCTGGTCGGAAGCCAGTGCGTTAGCCACCATCTTGCGAATGGCGCGGCCATCCAAACCGACGCAGGCAGCAGCGCACTCTTCCAAACCCTTAGCGTCCGTGAGCTTCCCCATCTCCGGGAAGACCTTAGCAAGGCCGCCAAGGCAATCGCGCAGGATGAGCAGGCAGGCTTCCTTGGTGGGGAGCGGGACTTCGAGGATGAGATCACAACGCGAGAGAAACGCGTCGTCAACGGCCTTGGGGAAGTTGCTCGTAGCTACGAACAGAAGGCTTGGATGCTTTTCTGCAAGGGCATCGAGCTGGACAAGGACTGCATCCGTGGCGCGGTGGACATCGACGGGGTTTGCCTCAAGGCTTAGCTTGCTGCGGTCCGCCGCCAAAGTCTCAACTTCGTCCAGCAGGACGATCGTCGGACCGACCTGTGCGGCCTCTGAGATCGCCTGGCCGAAAAGATCGGTCACTGCGCGCTGGGTCTTGCCGTGGGCAGCACTGGCGAGAGAATGAGGCTCCACTTCGAGAAGGCGGAAGGCATCGCTGCGGAAAGCTTGGGCAACGCGATGTGCCAGCCCCTTGGCGAGCGAGGTCTTCCCCGTCCCAGGAACGCCCGTAAGCATAATGACGCCATGCAACGGGATCACCGAGCGCGAAACCTTCGAACGCAGCGTGAAATTGAGCACGGCCTGCGACAGCAGCTTGGCCTTGGTGCCCTCGTCTAAGACGATCGAATTCCAGAGCTCGCCGAGCGGCGCGCTCGGCAGACGGGTTATGTTGTGAATACCTTTAGGCAGTTCGTTCATTGGGAATGTTTCTCGCTGGTTCATATCGATCCCTTTCCAGGCCACACAGCGCCTTGGGTAAGCCTCGCGTGGAATTGGGATCGCCGCCATGGCTATCGCTGTCGATTATGTGACGAAAGCTGATGTCCCAAAGGTGCCACTTCATCACCGCACAGTCGCACACGCGGGTGTAAGAAGCTGTCACCCCCATATTCGCGTAACGTGCAGAGTGCGTTGACCAGCGCCATTTCCTCGATCGTCCGGCACGGAGTCTCAAGAAGCGCTGGAGCGGCGAATACCATCGCTGCGACTTGGGCACGCGAGACTGCCACGTTGATCCGGTTCAGCGAGAACAGGAATGCGATGTCGCGCGGCAGCTCCTCGCCGCTCGAGGTTGTCATGGACACTAAGCATATGGGCGCTTCTTGGCCTTGGAAACGGTCGATCGTGCCGACCCGGACCGTCTCCGGCAGCCGCGCCCGTAACGCGTTTACCTGTGCGTTGTAGGGCGCAACGACGAGGATATCGGCATGACCGACGATACGCTCGCGACCATCTCTGTCGCGATATGTCGAGCCTTCCACCTCCGCGACCCGTGCAGCAATGGCGTCGATTTCCTCAGGGCTGACCTGCGAACGGCCGAAGTGTGCGACGGCACGCATGCCAGCGCCGACCAAGTCGTCGCCCCTGCGGGAGACGAGCGTCTGGCCGCCGGCCTTCTCGTCGCTCCTAAGTCGGCTCTCGTAGACTGCCGTCGAGATGTAGCCGCATACCCGCGGATGCATGCGGCGACTGATCGGCATAAAGACACCACGGTCGGACGGCACGACCCGATGGCCGTCGATGAGGTATTCCAGACACGACCTGCCACTGTCACCCGGATGGCTGCCCTGCAGTGGTTGCGGCAACTGCATAGGATCGCCGACAAGCACGATGTTGCGAGCGCAGCGGACCATGGCGAGGATGTTGGCGATTGAGACCTGCCCTGCCTCGTCGACGATAAGGTAGTCGAAGGCGAAATCAGCGTAGCGAGCGAAGTGCCAAGCAGTCGCACCGACCACGTGCGCCGTCGCGATCTCTGGCGCGTCGTTGTCGTTCACGACGACAATGCCGGGGTGCCCCTCGTCATCGCCGTCATCGGACGCCTTCTGGACGACGCGGCACGCCACGCCCTCTGAGCGTGCCCGATCGACCACCGCCTCGAGAAGGTTGCTGATCGCCTTATGGCTGTTGGATGAGACCGCGACGCGCTTGCCCGCGCGGACGAGGTCCACGATCGAGAGCGCGCTGACAAAGGTCTTGCCGGTGCCCGGCGGGCCCTGGATCGCGAGCGTCGTTCCCGCCATCGCCGCGATCGCGCGGCTAGTCTCGGTGGGAAGGTCGCCATCGGTCGGAATTACACTGACGGGTCTCAGGCCATCGACAAATACCGGCGGCGACTGCGTCAGCAGATGCTCGACAGCCGGGAGCCGGCCGGTGTTGGCGATGATCTCCTCGGTCACCGCAGCGACTGCGTCTTTGAGGACGCTGTTGCGGAGCGGCTGCGGCGGTAGGAGGTCGAGCCTGTCCGGAAGCGACCCTTTCGCCGTCGAGCGCCGTAGCACCAGAGTGTTTGCCTCGTGGTCAATGGAACGGAGGTTGACGTCCTCGGGCATAGCCGCCGGCTTCACGCACGGCGACTTGCCCGCGCGCAGCTTCGTTTCCTGCGGCGGGAAGCGGTAGGTGCGCTCGAACGACTTCGCGGTGACTTTTACAGGCTCACCTATGGCCTCAAGTCCCTGAATGCACTCGAGGTCGTCAAGCAGTTCCTCGCTTTCCTGCGCGAGGCGGTCGAAGATCGCCCACCAGGTCGGCTTGTCCTCGCGCTTGTGGAACTGGCTGAGGTCAAGGAGCAAGTCGGCAACGCGCTCGCCGAGCCGCTCGCGGGCCGGCTGCAAGCGCGTACGCAGCACCGCGACCTCCTCGTCCTCGGCATCGACGTTGGAGAGAGTGCCATCCTCGGGCATGGCGCCGAGCATGGGCCACGGCATACCTGCCGGGCGCACGTCGCGGATCAGCCAGTCGCGGAGCATTTGCGTCGAGACGCAGTCGGTGCGGTTGTAGTCTTGTATCTCGTCGAGAAGTCGCTGCTCCCGCGTCTGCCGCCACTCCTCATAGAAGACGACGCTAGCGCCGGCGGTCGCGACGTCAGCCGCCCGCTTCTCCATGTAGAAGGCCTCGAGGTCCTTGATTGAGTAGCCCTTCTCGGACGCGACCATCCCGCCAGCAACCACCTTGAACAAATCAACAAAGCGCCGCTCCCGCTGGAGCTGGTCCATCGCTGCCTCGCCGGTGCGGTGCTGCGCGGTTAGCCGACGGAGCGCGGCGATCTCGTAGTTGGCGTAGTGGTAGACGTGCGCGTTCGGGAAGTGCCGTATGCGGTCGGCGAGGAAAGCCAGCAGGTCAGCGGCGGCGCGGCCCTCGTCCTCGCGGGTATGCGCCCAGAAGGCCCGGAACTGCCAGTTCGCGCCCTCACGATACCAGACGCCATGAAGGTATTCGAGGCCGCCCGGGAAGTAGGGATCGCCCTCAATGTCGTAGAAGATGTCGCCGTCGTCGGGGGTGGGAAGGAGGCCGAAGCCCTTGCCGGGTTCCGCGTCGCGCAGCTCGAACGAGGGTGGGCCGCCAGCGCGTCGCGCCGACTGGAGGCGCGCCTGCGCGACCAGTTTGCGCTGTGTCTCGGCCGCCATCCTCGGGACGCGCTCACCGCGGGCGGCGAGGCCTGCCATTGTGCTCACGCCGACCGCCTCGAGCTTCTGGCGTTGCGACCGGCTGATTCCGGCGACAAGTGCGAGGCTGTCTTCCACCTCCCACTGCTTCCCGCACAGGTCGCTCCAGCGACAGAGCGCGCATGCCGACACCGGCTCGGGTCGCGTCTCGGGCCGTTCGACGAGGAACGTCTCTAGCATACGGCGGGCGTGGCGCGCATAGGAGGATACCTCCGAAAGACGCACGGTGAAGCGGCTGCCGTCGCCAAGCTGTAGATGGGCCGCCTCGGGCGCCACCCCCTGCACCTTCGCGATCAGGTCGCTGTAGAGGCAGAGTTGAAGGACATGTTTTGGGTCGGGCTTACGCTTTAGCTTGGTGTCGACGACCTCGTATGACCAGACGCCGAGATCGGACGGCCGTTCGACACGCTCGAGGAAGTCGCTGTAGCCGCCCCATGCGCCATCGAGCAGTGCGCCCTGGAAGATGACGTCGGGTCCATCCCGCATCGCATCCAGGGTGAGGCGCACAGACTCTTCGAGCGGGATTCCATCCTTGGGTATCTCGACGACCCGGCGGCCGCTCGCCTTGATCTGCTCGAGGAACGCGAGCTCGTGCTCATCGCCCTGACGCTGCAGCAATGCGGCCTCGGTGCTGTCCTTGCGTGGCTCAAGGTCGCCGACTTCGATCAAGCGTAGGTCGAGTGCGGTCGCGTGCCGACAACCCTTAAAGCGCATCAGGTCAGAGGCCGAGAGTCTCAAAGCATCGTCTATCTTACGCATGCGCATTTCCCTTTCCTTATGCGCATTCCCCTTCCCTGCCATGTAGCATATAAGGGTGACAAAAGCTGTCGTGGTGATTTCCATGTCGTTTGCGAAGGCTCAGGAACTGCTCAAGCTCGCAATGATGGCGACGCGCCGGAGTGGCGTATCGCTGGAGGAGATCGTCGAGGAATGGGGCTGCTCCCATCGCACCGCGCAGCGAATGATGGAGGCGCTCCAGGCCGCATTTCCCCAGACCGAGTCCGAGGATGAAGAGGACCGCAAGCGCCGGTGGCGCATCCACGCTAAGGCAATCGCGCCGTTGCTGACTCCGTCGGCCGAGGAACTCGCAGCCATAGCCACCGCGATCAGCGAGCTCGAGACGCAACATATGACGGCGGAGGCTGCGATTCTACGACAGCTTCAATCCAAAGTCCGCGCGCTCCTACCACCCGGCGCCGGGACTCGGCTCGCCGTCGACGAGGAGGCGTTGCTTGAGGCGCTGGGCCATGCAGCCCGCCCCGGCCCCCGGCCGGCAATCAGCAGCGAGGTCGATGCAGCGATCTCGGAAGCCCTGAAGGGGCCCTTTTTGCTACGAATCGTCTACCGCAAGCGTACCCAGGACAAGCCGAGCGAGCGCGTTGTCGCGCCGCACGGGCTGCTGCTCGGCGTGCGTCGCTATCTCGTTGCCCGCGACATGGCGAAGAAAGGCGGGGGGCTCCAGCACTACCGTGTAGAGGAGATATACTCAGCCGAGGTCCTGGGCGAGAGCTTCGAGCTCGACCCCGGCTTCAGCATCCGCGCACACGCCGAGAAGGGCTTCGGCTCTTACGAAAGCGCCGCCGAGCATGGCGACGTCGTGTGGCGCTTCAGCCCTGACGCTGCGCCGCACGCGAGACGGTTCGTGTTTCACCCAACGCAGACTGTCGAGGAGGAAGCAAATGGCTCGTTGCTGGTCCGTTTTAGGGCTTCGGGCCACCTTGAAATGTGTTGGCACCTCTACTCGTGGGGCAAGTCGGTCGAAGTGCTGCAGCCTGCTAGGCTGCGGGAGATGGTGCATGGCCATCAGCGGGAATTTGATGCGCTACCCTAAACACCACTGCTGGGCTCGGTCCGGCGATACCCGCGCCTGCCAGATTAACGTCCGCCTATTAAAGTTCACCGCTCGAAAGCTGCCTGACCGCTACCGCCCCCAACTCGGTCGCTCATTTCGAGCGATCAGACGTCCGCTATTGGTGCAAAGCGGCCATCCGCGCGGCGACCGCAGGACGGTGAGCTTCGGCCCCGAAGCGGAAATTATTTCCGCTCCACACCCATATTGACTGAGGCCCAAAGCCAGGGCACAAAGGTGGCATCCACGGCCGCTCGCGATGGAAAAACAGAGGGAATTCAAAAGCGATTTCATTAAGTCTCTGAAATCATGTGAGAATCCAAGGTCCCCAGGCAGGCCAATTTAGGCCGGTTTTACGCTGAAAACCGGTGTCCGTTTCTCATCGAAAAAAGCGACGCCTTCTCAACGACTTGAGCGATTCTGGCTACTAATCTCCAGCCGTCCGTCGTGCTCAAATGGGTCTCGCTAAACTGGCTGGGGACCCCGTTTCAGCCGCAATCATTCTCTGCCTATGGCAGGGCCCTAGCGGACGTCGAAACGCTTGCAATGGATGACCGTTTAGGGGCTGAAGGCAGACCATCCGATGTCTAAATACAAATCCGCCACCTGCGATCATCGGTGATGGTGATCGGCCTCATGAAGCCGCAGAGGCTTTTGATGTCGATATGGATCATTTCGCAAAAGCCCCGCACTCGTATCAGCAGAAAAGCTCGATATGCTTGAGCCGAGCGAGGCCCGCCGGCTTCAAAAACCCGGCTGACGGTCGCCGGCGAGTCCGATAATCAATCTGACGCTCCCGAGGCCCCGACGGCGGCATGGCCAAGCGCGTGTGTGTCAAGTCTGCCGCATCGTCGGTCGGTCATATGAGTTCTGCCTTCCTTGAGCGGGTGACGTGAACAGTGTGTCCCTGGTGAACCGAGCAGTGGCAGCATCCGGAAGAACGAGGCTCAACAGCAGCGCTCTATCCTGAACCAGGAGACCTGCTTCTAAAAGCGCTGCAATGCGGCCGGGGTCTGCCACATCACGCACAGACTCTAGTGTCTGAATATCTTCGCATGCTTCGAGCAACCGTATTGAATCCGCATCCAGCGGCAGTTCGCGCTCGCTCCAGCCAAATCGCGAATCCACGACGACGGTTTGTCGTCCACGCCTGGAGAGCTCTAGGACCGGCGGCTTGTTGGCCCACGACGTCTGCCAGGAAGTCACGCGTTCGAACATTTGCACATGATGCGAATCTGGAAGAGTTTCAGGCGCCTCGTAATCAAAGAAGTACGCCGCGCGCTCCAGGTCGAGTGCGGGGGGATAGATCGCGCTATAAGCATCCCAAGGCCGCCACCATTCTACAGACGGTCCATCGCGCGATTGGAAGAGTGGCGAGAAGCGATCCATTCGAATGCGTGCGTATCCTTCGGGTGGTTCGAGGTGGCCGAGAAACCGAAGCAATTCGGTCTGATCTTCGTACATGGTGGCCGTCTCACCAGGCACGCCGTGGAGCAAGTTCCAGGACACCTTGATCCCAAGCCAGCGCGCCCACTTGAGCAGCCTGACATTGTGCAACTTGGACGAGCCCTTTCCAATCAGGCGAAGGATCTCCGTCGATAAGCTTTCGATTCCTGGCTGAATCCAACGAACGCCCCCGTCTCTGAGGACGCCGAGCTGCGCCAAGTTGAGGTTCGACTTCACCTCGAAGAAGAATCTGTAAGGAGCGTCTCGGAGGTGGGGAAACAGTGCATCCACGTGCTGCCGCGGCATGATGTTGTCGGTCGCTTTGAAGGCGAAGACGCCGTGCCTTTGGCTAAGGTGCTTGAGTTCCTTAATGACTATCTCAACAGGCTTTGTTCGGAACTGCATGTCGTTGCCGTTCAGCCCGCAGAAGGTACAATGGGATTTTTCTCCCCACCAGCAGCCGCGCGAGGTTTCGATAGGTAGCTCAATGCCCGTGGAAATCTTGAGGGCGCGGTGCCTAGCGAAATATTCGTCATACTCGGGTAAGTGCTCGCCTGTGAGGCTTCTGATGGTTAGCGGTGCCGATTCACGAATCGCTCCTGTTTCAGTTCGTGTGGCGATGCCCGGCACGTTCAGCGGAACTTTGCCGGCAGCAATGCAATGCAGAAGGGGCTTCACGCAGAGTTCCGCCTCTCCCGTGCAGATGTGGTCAATAAAAGGGAACGCCTCTAGGTACGCCGCTCCCATTTCGCCTTGAACATTGGCGCCGCCGAACACTACGATCAAGTTCGGACAACGAGCCTTCAATCGGCGTGCCAGCGCCAGAGCAGCGACGTTCTGCTGATATACGGAGCTGAACCCGACAACATCAAAGCGTTCCCACTCGACGCTTTCAAGGCAACTTTTTATGAACTCCGGAATCGTCACCTGCTGAAGATAGAGAAGGTATTCGCGGATTGCCGAGTCCTTCTGTCGAGTGACCGGATCGCGCGCCACGTTGTCAAGGTATCGATCAGACTGTCCAGGTGGTGCTGGACCAAATGCAGTTTCAGCGAACAGCCACTCACCAAGAAGGCCTTCGTTGTAGTGCGAAAACTCATCGTAAATCCGCGGTATCCGAGCAGCCAGGTCGAGGTTGAAATGGAAAGTCTCCGCGTCCCAACCTGCCTCGCGAACGAGGCCCGCGAGTACTCCGAGTTGGATCGAAGGCACGCGGACCTCAGCAAAGGGCATCCAAACTATGGCCATCGCGCAGTCAGATGTCATGTGGGCGCCTCGGCGCAACTGGTGCTGCATTAGGCGCCAGAACCTCCTTCTTCGTCGGTTTCTTTGTGCGCTCTCGCCTCCGCGGCAAGCCGGTATCTCGCGGCGCGGACCGGTGCAATGAAACCTTCTTCTGAATAGAAGACGGGCTCATGCATCTCGCGGATCGCCAGTTCGTCCTTGTTTACTTTGCCATCAACTAAAGCCTGTTCGCGGTTGGAGGTGGCCTCGTCCGGCGCCGCATCCGTCGCCATGATCTCCACGCATCTCGCAACGCAATCATAGCAGACGTAGGACGTGAGTTGGTTGTTCACGACGAGACGCTCTACCGATCTGCCTGTTACCGGATGTTGTTCTCCGACAGTCTTTTCACACATGGAGCATTTTCTTACGCCGATCATTTTATCCTCCTCTTTCAACGACAATCTACTTAGGGAATGGCTCTACTCGCCCGCGCCGTCGATTCAGTCGCGAATTCGCGCCAATCGTTACACGACGAGACCAATGTCACGAGGTCCTCGTGCAACGCCTGGCTCAATCCTTGGATGACACGGCTGTCGGCGACCCCGTGGACTGCCATGCGATTCACGATCTGATGCACGGAGCGGCTCCCATCGCAGTATTCGAGCAACTGCATCATCTTCTGCTCTAACGCCAGGAACTTGCCGTTCCTCGGATTGAAGATCACGGTATGGCCGTCGCTGCTTCGTTCGACTTCCACTAACCCGGCGCTTAGCGGTGCCTGTGCCTCGCCGAGCTCAACATGAGCTGGTCGCTCCTGACGGGCATTCCAGCCAGAGCCATAATTCCTCAGATATGCCAGGGAGTGGCTGTTCCAAGGCGGCACACCCTTTCGGCCGACATAATTCGAGCCGGCATGGAGTTGGAATGAGGCATCGACCTTCGAAATTCGGTCATAGGCCGACTGAGTAAGTTTAGCCGACAGCAGAACAGCGTCGTCGATATCCGTACCTCCTCGAACCCGATAGTCGTGGGCGAGAGCGTCCGCTCTTGCAACGGGCGTAAGCGTCGATTCAACCCCGAGTGTCTCGGCTTTGATGAAGGCGTCGGAGAAGGTTTGCAGTCTGAACGCACCAAGATTGAAGGAGCCGATGTGGTGGTGGTGATCAACGAGAAACTCTGCCGTCGACATGGCCTCATCCAAAGTCTCCCCTGGGAATCCGACCAAGGTGAAGAGGTGCGGAGAAATCCCGGTGGTCCAGCAGGATTCCAAGATTTCTGGCACTTTGCCGATCTGCGTGCCCTTTCGCATGAGGTTCAAGACACGCTGGCTCGCGCTTTCGAAGCCGAAATACAGGCGGCGACAGCCCGCCTGCGCGATCTTCTCAATAAGCGCACGATCCATCCAGCGCGTCAGTCGCGCGTAGCAAGACCAAGAAACTTCTATTCGTCGCTCGGTCAGTTTATCTGCGAGTGCGGCGAGCCGTTCTGGAGGAATGTCTACGTCAGCGAACATGATGCAGCGGATGCCATAGTCGTCCACCAGCCTTTCTATCGTTCCAACCACTACATCCGTGGATTGGGGCGCATAGTGCTTTGAGAAGCTTTCTGAACAGAAGAGGCATTTCGACCACTCGCAGCCTTTGCCACTCAATAGAGGGAGTACGTGCGGAGGCGCGAAATACTTTTGCAGCGGCAGGCCACTGAAGTCGGGCGCGCCGAACGTGTCATAGTTCTCCAAACGCGCCGGTGTTGGTGCGGGCCGCCTGGAACCGCCCCGCGTGACTATTCCGGGAATCTCTTGGAGTGGTGTTCCGTTGCAGAGTGCGGAGAGCGGGGCTCGACCGTCGTCTAGCACGAAGCCGTCAATAAACTCAAAGAGGGTGGCGATGTTGCTTTCTGGCAATCGCGCCATATGCGAAAAGACGTCGCCACCGATGAGAATTGGGACGCGTGGCGCCTTTGCCTTGATAAGCCGCGCAAGCGTGAATGTCGGGATGATCTGGTCGGAATAGACGACCGAAATGCCCACTATATCGAGATCGAGTGCGACTAGGTCAGGTACAAACAGTTCCTCAAACACCGCCGCGAACGGGTTCTGCGGGCTGGGTTTCGAGGCGGCCAGAAGGTCGGCTATAGTTTCCGTCTCATACCCTCTGACGTAAGTCGTCGGTGTGATACGCGACGGAAAGAATGCAGCGGAAAGGAGCTCACAGCCGCGATGAAGGATCCGGTAGTTCTTCGCGTAGCGATCTGGGTCATAGAACGCGGTGGCGTCGCGCAGCTCCGCCTTGGCACTGTCGATCAGCTCCGCAACGGCCGGCCCAACTGTCACGGCACGGTTCAGTAGATCGCGCCATTCTGAATTGCTTTCGGCGTTCCCTTGTCCATCGAGAACTTCGCGCGCCAGCTCAATAACTTGGAGCAGATAAGACCTAGTCAAGACATGATCGTAGTATGCGAGGTTTAGATCGCGCTGAACGACCTCATGTCCTTGGCGACTTAAAAAGATCGCCAGCATAGGTAAGCTAAGATACGGCTGGGTCAGGTCGAAAGGTGGCGGGAAAACTAGACCGATTTTCATGCGAGCCCCCCCTATAATGCAGATATACCTGAGATTGAGCCGTTCGGCAAGTACGTGCCGAATAGTTGCTATTGACCTATCCGCTTGAAAACGGCCTTCGCCCATGCCCAGAGGAGCGGCCTATAAAACGGCAAGCGCCTTTTACTAGGCGTTGGTGGCCGCGGATCGAAGCGGACCACGCCTAGACGTGAGTTTTTAGCCTCGAGCCAGATGACGTTTTTCGGAGGCGACCGAGATGCGCGCGGAATGTCGGAGATCGAGGCGTGAAGCTGCAGGGCGCGGTATGGGCGCCTGACCGCAAACTTGACGTCCCACCGCGGAAATTATTGCCGCTATGCCCTCCGGTTGACTGATGCCCAAAGCCAGGGAACAAAGGTGGCATCCACGGTCGCTCGCGATGGAAAAACAGAGGGGATTTCAAGGCTTTTCTACTAAGCTATTGAAATCATGTGAGAATCCAGGTTCCCCAGCCAATTCCCCTTCTTCATAGTTTCTGATTTTCGGTTCGCTGCTTCGCTTTGAACAGTGATCTCCGCTGCACGCCCTCTCGACTTTTGGGCGAGTCGATGGTTAATTTCCCGCAAAAGGGAGCGGGATATGGCTACGATTACCGTCGACAAGGCGCTTGGGCTTGATATGCGGGCGATCTCGTTCGAGGGCCTGTTGAATGGATCCGACTATGTGTCGAATTCATCCCTCTATCGCATCTATTACGGTAGCAGTTACTACGAGGAATTTCGCGGGACCGGCTTTCGCTACAATGGGTCCGGTGAGCCGATCGGCGGCACGGTCAACACCTATTTCGTGAGCTTTGAGGGCAAACGTGTGCTGACGCTGGAAGGCGTGAAGATCGCCGCGACCGCCATCTACAAGGCAGCCCTGTCCATTTCCCTCGCCGATGACAACAAGGTCATCGCCACCGCGCTTGGCGGCAACGACACGGTCAAGGGCGGCGGCAAGGCCGACTACATTACCAGTTTCGGCGGGGCGGACAAACTTTACGGCAATGCCGGCAACGACACGCTGATGGGTGGAACGGGAAACGATACGCTGCAAGGCGGCGCCGGGGCGGACAAGCTTTATGGCGGAACCGGTGCCGACACGTTTCTTTTCAAGCTGGCCAGCGAATCGACTCTGACGGTTCGCGATACGGTCTTCGATTTCAGCCGGGCGCAAGGCGACAAGATCGACCTGAAGGCGATCGATGCGAACACAAGGATCGGCGACGACCAGGCTTTCAAATTCATCGGGACCGATGGCTTCCACAAGAAGGCCGGGGAATTGCGCTACACGAAAAGTGGTGGCGATACATTCGTTCACGCCGACACCAACGGCGACGGTACCGCCGATTTCTCGGTCAGGTTCGACGCCCTCATCAACTTCGCGAAGGGCGATTTCATTCTCTAGCCAAGGCGCTCCCGCGACCTTCCCTCCCACGCCGTGGCCCGATGTAATCGCGTGCAGAACATCGCGGCTTGCCTCTCCTTTGCTCGCCGTCTATTTTCCTGATCGGAAAATCAGCAGGGAAATCAATCATGTCGACAGCCAGAAACCTCGTTCTTGCAGCACTCGTCGCGCTTGCCGTCGGCGGCGGAAAGATGGCCTGGGATACCACCCGGGGTGCAGAATGGGAGGTTTCGCCGGATCAGATCGCTCAGGCGAAAGCAGAGGGAAAGATCGGCTTTGAAACGTCGCCCGGTACCGTGGCCATGCTGCCGATCCGCAGCGAGACCGCGGATCTCTTGCCATTTGAATGGGCGCTTTATGGCATTGGCGCCGGAGCCCTTGCCTTTCTGGGCCTTCGGAAAAAGCAGGCGGCATAATCGCGACGGGCGCTGTTCGTTCTGGCAACGCCGCTGACCTCGCCCGCATGGCCAATTGCATGCGGCCCTGGCAGACGCAGTTTGCCCGCAATATTCCCGGACGCAACGCGCGGGCCGAGTTCTGCCTTGCCGAGCCGGAGCATCACCAAGCTCTCTTGCGGCCCGCTCTCAATCGTGGCGGACCGTCCAAGTATTCATTCTTGAGAGATCACAGAGCCTCGGCATGTAATCCAACTAATAAACAAGCATTTTGAACCGCCATGCGCTCTTGTCAGCGCTCCCGGCGGCTGGCAGTTTGCGATTGCCTGATTCACACTTGCACGGAGGCAAAGACCCATGGCGCACAAGTTCGAGATCTACAAGGACAAGGCTGGCGAATTTCGCGTTCGCTTCAAGTACAACAGCGAAGTGATGTTCTCGACGGAAGGGTATTCCTCGAAGGCCAGCGCGCAGAACGCCATCGATTCCATCAAGAAGAACGGCCCCGGCGCGCCCGTCGAAGACACCACGACGTCGCAGGCCTGATCGGTTTTGCCTCTTGAAAAGCCCGCCTCCGGCGGGCTTTTTTTGCATTTCAGGCGAGGCGTCAGAAGGTTGGCGGCGTGCAGGCGCTGATGACCTCGCAAGGCACCGGTCCGACGCAGCGGAAGCGGTGCGGGCGGCGGCTTTCGAAATAATAGGCGTCGCCCGGTCCGAGGATGCGGCGCTCGTCGTCGACGGTCACTTCCAGCCGGCCGGACAGTACGATGCCGCCCTCCTCGCCCTCATGCACCAGAAGCACCTTTCCGGTGTCGGCGCCGGGCTGGTAACATTCCTTCAGGATCTGCAGGCTGCGGCCGAAGGTGTTGTCGCCGATCTGGCGGAAGGAGATCGGCCCCTTGCCGATCTCCACCAGTTCGTCCGCGCGGTAGAACGCCTTCTTGGGACGGTCGGGCTCGAAGGCGAAGAATTCGGCAAGGCCGATGGGAATGCCGTCGAGGATGCGCTTCAGCGCGCCGACGGACGGATTGGAGGCGTTCGATTCGATCAGCGAGATCGTCGAATTGGTCACGCTGGCGCGTTTGGCGAGCTCGCGCTGGGAGAGATTGTGGGCCATGCGCAGGTGGCGCAGCCTGCCCCCGATATCGACCGACATGGCATTTCCTGTTCTAGATGTTCGAAATAGCGAAAACTTTCCTTTTTGCATCCTTTAATTTCAAAGGCTTGACGTCAACCAGAAAAGGACTTGTTCGGCATGGCAAATCATGGCGTCTATCGCGCCAGCCAGAGGAGATCTGCCATGAACGCCCATAACAAACCCAATGCACCGGTGCTCGACAGCTACTGGATGCCCTTTACCGCCAACCGTCAGTTCAAGGCGGCCCCGCGCCTGCTCGCGAGTGCCGAAGGCATGTATTACACCAGCGCCGACGGCCGGAAGGTGCTCGATGGCACCGCAGGCCTGTGGTGCGTCAATGCCGGCCACGGCCGCCGGCAGATCGCGTCTGCCGTCGAGCGCCAGCTGACGCAGATGGATTTCGCGCCCTCCTTCCAGATGGGCCATCCGATCGCCTTCGATTTCGCCGAACGTCTCGCCGAAATCGCCCCCGGTCCGGAGGGTGCCAAGCTCGACCGCGTGTTCTACACCGGCTCCGGCTCCGAATCGGTCGATACCGCACTCAAGATGGCGATCGCCTACCAGCGCTCCATCGGCCAGGGCACGCGCACGCGCCTCATCGGCCGCGAGCGCGGCTATCACGGCGTCGGCTTCGGCGGCATTTCGGTCGGCGGCATTCTCAACAACCGCCGCGTCTTCCCGCAGCTCAACGGTTCCGACCATCTGCGCCACACGCACGACCTCTCCAAGAACGCCTTCGTGAAGGGCATGCCGGAGCACGGCGCCGAGCTTGCCGACGATCTCGAGCGGCTGGTCGCGCTGCATGGCGCCGAGACGATCGCCGCCTGCATCGTGGAACCCGTCGCCGGCTCGACAGGTGTGCTGATCCCGCCGAAAGGCTATCTCGAGAAGCTGCGCGCGATCTGCGACAAGCACGGCATCCTCTTGATCTTCGATGAAGTCATCACCGGCTTCGGCCGCCTGGGTGCTGCCTTCGCGACCGATTATTTCGGCGTGACGCCCGATCTCGTCACCACCGCCAAGGGCCTCACCAACGGCGCGATCCCGATGGGTGCGGTGTTTGCGAGCCGCAAGGTGCACGACGCGCTGATGCATGGCCCGGAAAACGCCATCGAGCTGTTCCACGGCTACACCTATTCCGGCCATCCGGCCGCTTGCGCCGCCGGTATCGCGACGCTCGACATCTACCGCGACGAGGGTCTTCTGAGCCGTGCCGTCGAGCAGCAGGACGACTGGCATGCCGCGATGCACTCGCTGAAGGGCCTGCCGCATGTCATCGACATCCGCACGATCGGCCTGATCGCCGGCATCGAGCTTGCCCCGCGCGACGGCGCTGTCGGCGCGCGCGCCTATGACGTCTTCGTCGATTGCTTCGAAAAGGGCCTGCTGATCCGCGTGACCGGCGATATCATCGCGTTTTCGCCGCCGTTGATCGCCGAGAAGAAGCATTTCGAGGAAATCGTCTCGATCCTCGGCGATGCGCTGAAGCGCGCAGCTTAAACTTCCCACGGCGCAAAACGCTGTTATATCTGGGCCCGTATCCAGTACGGGCCCATTTTCATGTCAGCATCCGGCAAAAGCGAACCGAAACTCATCTTCCGCCTGCAGTTCGACCCGGAGGGACGCATCGGGCGCGGCAAGATCGAGCTTCTCGCGCGTATCAAGGAGACCGGCTCGATTTCCGCCGGCGGCCGGGCGATGGACATGTCCTATCGCCGGGCCTGGCTTCTGGTCGACGAGATGAACCGGCTGTTTCGCGAGCCGGTGGTGGAATCGCAGCGCGGCGGCAAGCAGGGCGGCGGCGCGGTGCTGACACCCTTTGGCGAGGCGCTGATTGCGCATTATCAAGCAATGGAAGAAAAGGCACAGGCCGCACTTGCCGACGAGATCGGCTGGGTCGTCGCCAATCTCGCCGAATAGAAAGCCTATTCTAGAGCAACCGTTTTAATGACGGCATGAACCGGCAGGCCCGGCGTCAAGCCAAGCCGCTCGACCGACCATGCGGTGATGCGGGCGCGCACATGATCGCCGCCGCAGGCGATGCGCAGGCTCGCCATGCCCTCCCCGTCGGGCTCGATCGCCTCCACCGTGCCTTCCAAAATGTTGAGCGCGCTCAAACCCTCCGGGCGCACCGTCGCGACCATGACGTCGCGGGCGGGGATGCGCAGGCGAACCGCGTCCCCCGGAGACACCATGGCGCCCGGCACGAGGATGGCGGCGCCGCCATCGAGGCGGATGGTGGCGAGGCCATGTTCGGCATCGCGCGCCTCAACGCGGCCCGCCAGCACGCTGCCGGCCTCGCGGCGGTCGATGGCGGAAGCCAGATGCGGACCGCCGAGCACATCGGAAACCGGGCCTACGGCTTCGACGCGGCCGCCGGCCATCAGCACCACCCTGTCGGCGAGACGCGCGACCTCCGCGACGGAATGGCTGACATAGACGATGGGAATGCCGGCCTCGTCGCGCAGACGTTCGAGATAGGGCAGGATCTCGGCCTTGCGCTCCTCGTCCAGGGCCGCGAGCGGCTCGTCCATCAGCAGCAGACGCGGGGATGCCAGCAGCGCGCGGCCGATGGCGACGCGCTGCTTCTCGCCGCCCGAGAGGTTCGCCGGTTGGCGATCGAGCAGGTCGCCGATGCCGAGCAGATCGACGACGCGGCCCGGGTTTTCCGAGCGCGCGCCCTTCGGCGAGAACCAGCGGCCGTAATTCAGGTTCTGCCGTACCGTGAGATGCGGGAACAGACGCGCTCCCTGAAAGACATAGCCGAAGCGGCGGCGGTGCGGCGGCACGAACAGGCGGCGGCTGGTATCGACCAGCACGTCGTCGCCGAGTTGCACACGCCCCTCCGACGGCCGCGTCAGGCCGGCGATGATGCGGATAAGCGAGGTCTTGCCCGAGCCGGAGCGACCAAAAAGGGCGGTCACGCCGCCCTCGGCGGTGAAGCCGGCATCCAGCGAGAAATCACCGAGCCGGTGGCGGGCTTCGACCACGAGGCTCATTCGAGGTGCACCTTGCGGCCGAGGCGCTGCGCCAGGATTTCGGAGGCAAGCAGCGCCACCATGGAAATGGCGATGGCGACGAGCGTTAGGCGCAGTGCGCCGGCATCGCCGCCGGGAACCTGGGTGAAGGTATAGATGGCGGAAGACAGCGTCTGCGTTTCGCCGGGAATGTTGGAGACGAAGGTGATGGTGGCGCCGAACTCGCCCATTGCCTTGGCAAAAGCGAGGATCATGCCGGCGAGAATGCCGGGCAGGACAAGCGGCAAGGTGACGGTGAGGAAGACCCAGGCGGGGCTTGCGCCCAGCGTGCCGGCCGCCTCCTCCAGCTTGCGGTCGACGGCCTCGATGGAGAGCCGGATGGAGCGCACCATCAGCGGAAAGCCCATCACGCCGCAGGCGAGTGCCGCGCCCGTCCAGCGGAAGGAGAGCACGATGCCGAACCAGTCGTTGAGGAAGCCACCGACGGGGCCGCGCCGGCCGAACAGGATGAGCAGGATGAAGCCGGTGACGACGGGCGGCAGGATGAGCGGCATGTGCACGATGCCGTTCAGCAAGGATTTGCCCCAGAACCGGCCGCGCGCCAGCGCCAGCGCCACGAGAATGCCGAGCGGCAGGCTGACGAGCACGGCCACCGACGAGACCCGAAGGCTCAACCGGATCGCCGTCCATTCCTCAGCGCTGAGTGCTAGCCAGTCCACGAATGCTCCTTGTTTGCCGCCATAGCGATGGCGCGCCTCTCATCCGGCTTGCCGGCCACCTTCTCCGCGCAAGCGGGGCGAAGGGAATATGCCGCACCGCTTTCCTCAAACAACGCCATTCGTGGGGCATGTCCCCTCTCCCCGCTTGCGGGGAGAGGGTTAGGGTGAGGGGCATTCCGAAGGCAACGACCTATATCGCAAGCGAGAGGTTTCCAGAAACGAAGGCCCAACATAGCAACCGCGGCTGTCGCGAGGCTCGTCTCACTTCAGGATGGAAAAACCCTGCGCGGTGAAGAACGGCGCGGCCTTGTCGGACTTCAGGAAGTCCAGATATGCGGTAGCGGCGGCACTCTTGGATTCCGAGAGGATGGCGACAGGGTAGATGATCGGCGGGTGGCTGTCTTCCGGGAAGGTGCCGACAACGGCGACACCCGGATCGGCGGCGGCATCCGTCTGGTAGACGATGCCGTAGGGCGCTTCACCACGCGAGACGAGCGCAAGCGCCGCACGCACGCTTTCCGCGCCGGCGACCTTGCCTTCGACCGCGGACCAGACGCCGAGCTTTTCCAGCGCCGCTTTGCCGTATTTGCCGGCCGGCACGCTGTCGACCGCGCCCATGGCGAGCTTGCCGTCGCCCACGAGGCCGGCGAGATCGAAGCCGTCCTTGATCTCGACCGCCGAGGCTTTGCCCTTCGGCGCGACGAGCACGATGCGGTTGCCGAGCAGGTTGACGCGGGTGTCGTCCTTGATCAGCTTCTTTTCAGCGACATAGTCCATCCAGGCAAGGTCGGCCGAGATGAAGAGATCGGCGGGTGCTGCCGCCTCGATCTGCTTGGCGAGAGCCGAGCTTGCGGCATAGGAAACGGTCGTCTCGTTGCCGCTGTCCTTCGACCAGGCGGCATTGGCGGCGTCCAGCGCGTTCTTGAGGCTGGCGGCGGCGAAGACGGTGACCTTTTCGGCAGCGGCGGCCGGCAGGGCAAGCGGCAGCGACGCCAAGGCGGCGACGACGAGTTTCAAAATCAGGCGACGATTCATTCCGGCTCTCCCTTTTCCTGCCTTCCCGGCAGCGTGATATCCCATTGAATATATCGGCATTTGCGACATGGCCAGCGCTATATTTTCAAAAATACAGGGAAACAGACTCTGGTGAAAAGCCTGTGATGATTAGGCTGAAAAGGCGGCAATTGCGGATTGGGAAGGAAAGCAGGGTCCAGAAATGGAAAAGCCTGCCGCGGGAGGAGGTGCGGCAGGCTTTCCGATAGAACCGAATGGCGACTGGGAGGAGGAGTGCCGCCATTCCCGCAGTCGGCCCTGGGAGGAGGAGTGGGCCTTCTGCACAATCGAAGCTTCGTGGGAGGAGGTACGTTGCTTCGATAAATATGACTATATCCGATTCTTGATCATTTCATAGGCATCGTTTTGCAATGCAGCTATGCGCTATGCGCGGATCGAATATCTCAACTCGCCGAACCAATCGTGATCGCGGAGAAGTTGTTCGCACATGCAAAAACGCCCACCGGAAGGCGGGCGTTCCAAATTCTGCGGCTTTGCAGCCCGTCGATCAGAAACCGACGGCCGCGCGGGCGACGATCTTGATTTCCGAACGTTCGATACCGAGATCGCGCAGTTCACGCGTGGTCATACGGTCGAGTTCGTTGACGGTCTGACGGTACTTGCGCCAATTGTTGAAGGAGCGTGCCATGTTCATGATGATCCCCTTTCCGGAGGCTCTCTGTTCGGCACCGGTCCGTGGCGCCGCGTCTTTCGATGACCGCTTTATAGCTTTATGCTGCAATGCGGAACAGCGCTGAGATGGCAGAACACCCATGCGATTAGCGCATGGGTGCCGCAAGCCTTCGTTAAGGATGCGTTCAGGCGGCCCGTGCTGCCTGCTCCTGCCTCAGGAAGGCGGAAATCCGCTTGAGCCCCTCGTGCAGCACCGCTTCGCCGTTTGTGTAGCCGATGCGCAGGTGCCCCTCCATATCCATGGCGCTGCCGGGCGTGAGCATCACGCCGGTGGCTTCCAGAAGCTTGGTGCAGAAGGCTTCCGACGTCATCGGCAGGTCGTATTTCAGAAGCGCCGTCGTGCCGGATTTCGGTTTTACCCAGGAAATCAGCGGCTCGCTCTCCACCCAGGCGGCGAGGATGGCGAGGTTCGTGCGGGTGATGGCGTGGCTGCGCGCAAGAATCTTGTCGCGGTGTTCCAGGGCGATCGCCGCGAAATGATCGTCCAGCATGCCGACGCTGATCGTGTTGTAGTCGCGGTGGATGGAGACGGCGTGCAAGAGATCCTTCGGGCCGACGATCCAGCCGAGGCGCAGGCCGGCGAGCGAATAGGTCTTGGACATGCTGCCCGTCGAAATGCCCTTCTCGTAGAGATCGGCAATCGAGGCGGTCATGCCGCCGCCTTCCTGATCCGTGCCGCGATAGACCTCGTCGCAGAGGATCCAGGCGCCGGCAGCGCGGGCGATCTCGACGACCTGAAGCAGGAAGGCGCGATCCATCAGCGAACCGGTCGGATTGTTCGGGTTGTTGAGGCAGATGAGCTTGGTGCCCGGCGTCGCGAGACTGCGAAGCTCTTCCAGGTCCGGCAGGAAACCGTGCTCGGCCGTCAGCTTGAGGATTTGCACGTCGGCGCCGAAACTTTCCGGGATGGAATAATGCTGCTGGTAGGTCGGCAGGACCGAGATGACGCGGTCGCCCGGCTCCACCAGCGTTTCATGCACCAGCGCATTGGCGCCGATCGCGCCATGGGTGACGACGACGTTCTCCATCGCCTGCTTCTCATAGAGGCCGGCGATCAGCCGGCGCAGCCGCTCGCTGCCTTCGATGGCGCCATAGGTCAGTTTCATCGGCAAGAGCTCGGCAAGGATCGCCTCCTTCTTGCCGGCCATATCGAGCAATTCCTCCACCGTCAGCGATTCCACGCAGGTTTCGGCAAGGTTCAGCTCGCAATGGTTCTCATAGCGGTTCATCCAGATCTCGACGCCGAAATCACGTATCTTCATGGCGGGCTCCTTTCGGGTTAGAAGGTGTCATGCGGCGATGCCGATTTTTCAAACAAACGATATGAGCAGTATATTGCACAGTCAAGAACGCAGTGACGTCCTCGCCCACGTATCCGGCAATTTGCGGCGTCTGCGCCAGAAGGCGGGCCTCAGCCAGGCCGCCCTTGCCGAGGCCTCCGGCATCAGCCGGCGCATGATCGTGGCGGTCGAGGGGGGCGATGCGAATATCAGCCTGTCGAGCCTCGACAAGCTCGCCGCCGCCATCGGCGTCGGCTTCGTCGATCTGGTGCGCGACCCGGCCCGCCCGCCGTCATCGGAAATCAACGAGGTGACGTGGCGCGGCGCAAACGAGGAGAGCGCCGCCGTTCTGCTCGGCTCCGCGCCCGCGACGACCGAGGCGCAGATGTGGCACTGGTCGCTCGGCCCGGGCGAGCGCTACGACGCCGAGCCGGACCCGGCCGGGTGGCACGAGATGATCTTCGTCACCGAGGGCACGCTGCGGCTGGAGCTGTCCGGCACCGCGAAGGATTTTCCGACGGGCAGCTTTGCCGTCTATGCCACCGACCAGCGCTATTCCTATCTCAATGCCGGCGACGGCGTGGTGCGGTTCGTGCGCAATGTGGTGGTCTAAGATCTAAAGAAGTGTCCAGAGCATGCCGGCCAGCGCCGAGAGGCCGAGGACCGGCAGCACGGAAATCTTGAACCGGAAAAGCGCGACGGCGGCGGCCACGGCCAGCAGCGCCGAGGGCAGGATAATCGTGGCCGGCACCGGCAGTTCGAGGCGAAGCGGCCCAGCGGCAAGCACCGTCACCTCGGCAAACAGCGTGTGCACGGCAAACCAGACCGCCAGATTGAGGATAACGCCGACGACGGCGGCGGTGATTGCCGAAAGCGCCCCGGACAGCGCGGCATTGCCGCGCAGCCGCTCGATGAAGGGCGCGCCGAGGAAAATCCACAGGAAGCAGGGCACGAAGGTGACCCAGGTGGTGAGGATCGCCGCCAGCGTCGCTGCCGTCATGGGGCTGAGGCTGCCGGGATCGCGGTAGGCGCCGAGGAAGCCGACGAATTGCAGCACCATGATCAGCGGTCCCGGCGTGGTCTCGGCCATGCCGAGGCCGTCGAGCATTTCGCCGGGCTTCAGCCAGCCATAGTGCTGCACCGCCTCCTGCGCGACATAGGCAAGCACCGCATAGGCGCCACCGAAGGTGACGACCGCCATCTTGCTGAAGAAGATGCCGATCTGCGCGAACACGCTGTTGCCACCGGCGACGAACCAGATGACCGCGACCGGCAGCAGCCAAAGACAGAGCAGCGTGCTCGAGATTTTCAGGGACCAGCCGAGCCCGGGCCGCGCATGGGCGGGCATCGCCTCGCCGAGCAGCGAATCGCGATCCTGCAAGATCGCGCCCTTGCCCGCCGCATGGCCGGCAGCGGTGCGAAACAGGCGCGAGCCGGATTTCGAGCCGAGATAGCCGATGAGGCCGGCCAGAAGGACGATGAGCGGGAACGGCACCTTGAACGCGAAGATGGCGAGGAAGGCGACTGCGGCAATGGCGAGCATCGCCGGATTGGTGAGCGCCCGGCTGCCGATGCGGAACACCGCCTGCACGACGATGGCGAGCACCGCCGCCTTCAGCCCGAAGAACAGGCCCTCCACCACGCTCGCATCGCCGAAGATGACATAGACATAGCTCAGCGCGAGGATCGACAGGAAGCCGGGCAGGACGAAGAGCAGGCCGGCGACGAGGCCGCCCAGCGTTTTGTGCATCAGCCAGCCGATATAGACGGCAAGCTGCTGCGCCTCCGGGCCCGGCAGCAGCATGCAATAGTTGAGCGCATGGAGGAAACGGCCCTCGCCAATCCAGCGTTTCTCGTCGACGACGATGCGGTGCATGACCGCGATCTGCCCCGCCGGTCCGCCGAAACTCAACGCCGCCACCCGCGCCCACACCTTGAGCGCCTCGCCGAAGGAGACCCCATGGGCCGGTTGGGGAGAAACCTGATCAGCCTGCGCCGCCGTATCGTCCACCAATTCCCCCCTCTTGCCGATGCGCCCAGCGCTCTATCCCGCCGATATATAGCAAATGTGACAGGCGATGCCCGGCATGGGCTTCCAAAGTCACAGTGCCACGCGCAAAACGCATCTCACGAAAGCCGTTGCGCAGGCAGGACGATCCGCTAGGGTCGGCTCGCCGGACAGGGGCCGGACAGGGCACTGTCGGAACTGGTCGCAGCCCCGTCGCAGACAGGCTTTAATGGCGCAAACACAGGCCCTAAGATCGGCCGCAATATTTCATCGGGGTCCAGCACATGGCAGAGTTTCCGCAAAAGGCGAAGGTCGTCATCATCGGTTTGGGTGGTATCGTCGGCGCGTCCATCGCCCATCATCTCATCGAGCGCGGATGGGACGATATCGTAGGCATCGACAAGTCGGGCATTCCGACCGACATCGGTTCGACGGCGCATGCCTCGGACTTCTGCTACACGACGAGCCACGACTATCTCTCGGTCTGGACCACCCAGTACTCGATCGATTTCTACGAGAAGATGGGCCACTACGCCCGCATCGGCGGCCTGGAAGTCGCCCGCACCGGCGACGATACCTGGATGGAGGAGATCAAGCGCAAGCTCTCCTCCGCCAAGGCGTTCGGCACGCGCGCCCACTATGTCTCTCCGTCCGAAATCAAGCAGATGTTCCCGCTGATCGAGGAAGATCAGGTCATGGGCGGCTTGTTCGATCCGGATGCCGGCCTTGTCGTTCCGCGTTCTCAGACGGTTGCCGGCAAGCTGGTCGATGCCGCCGAGAAGTCCGGCAAGCTGCAGGTCTATGGCAACACGCCGGCTCAGTCGTTGATCGTCGAGGGCGGCCGCATCAAGGGCGTCGTCACCCATCGCGGCACGATCATGGCGGACCACGTCATCGTCTGCGCCGGCATCTGGGGCCGCCTGATCGCCGAAATGGTCGGTGAGGATCTTCCCGTCATGCCGGTCGACCATCCGCTGACCTTCTTCGGCCCGTACAACGAGTTCGAAGGCACCGGCAAGGAAATCGGCTTCCCGCTGCTGCGCGACCAGGGCAACTCCGCCTATATGCGCGATACGGGCGACCCGAAGACCACCGAGGGCGGCCAGATCGAGTGGGGCTATTACGAGCAGACCAATCCGCGCCTCTGCCACCCCCGCGACATTCTCGAAAAGCATGAGGCGCGCCTCTCGCCCTCGCAGCGCGACCTCGACATGGAGCAGATCCTCGAGCCGCTCGAAAAGGCCATGGAACTGACGCCGATCCTCGGCGAACTCGGCTATAACGAAGGCCATTCGTTCAACGGCCTCCTGCAGGTTTCCGCCGCCGGCGGCCCGTCCTGCGGCGAGAGCCAGAAGGTGCGCGGCCTGTGGTATTGCGTCGCCATCTGGGTCAAGGACGGCCCCGGCTACGGCAAGCTCATCGCCGACTGGATGACGGATGGCCGCACCGAGATCGACCACAACTCGATCGACTATTCACGCTTCTACCCGCACCAGCTGACGGAAGAGTTCATCGAGGGCCGCTCCTACGAGGCCGCTCAGAAAATCTACTTCCCGGCCGTGCACAATCGCGAACCCTATGCCTCGGGCCGTGGCGCCAAGCGCTCGCCCTTCCACGAGCGCGAAAAGGAACTCGGCGGCTACTTCATGGAACTCGGCGGCTGGGAGCGTGCGCATGGCTACGCCGCCAACGAGCACCTCCTGGAAAAATACGGCGACCGCGTGCCGGTGCGTGAAAACGAATGGGACAGCCGCCATTTCTGGCGCGTTTCCAACGCCGAGCACCTGGCGCTCAGCGAGGACGTCGGCATCATCAACCTCTCGCACTTCCACATGGTGGATATCGAAGGGCCCGACCATGTCGAGCTCTTGGAATGGCTCTGCGCCGCAAAGATCGGCGGCGACGGCAATATCGGCAAGGGCATCTACACCCACTTCCTCGACGACGAGGGCATGGTGCGTGCCGACTTCACGGTCTTCCGCATGGCCGACCGCTGCCGCCTCGTCAACGGCGCCGATGCCGGCCCGCGCGACTTCCATTACATGAAGCGCGTTGCCGAAGACCGTGGGCTGGACGTCACCATCACCGACACGTCGGAAAAATACATCACCATCGGCATCTGGGGCCCGAATGCCCGCGAGAACCTGAAGAAGGTCGTCGCGGATCCTGCCGGCCTGGATCAAGAGAACTTCGCCTTCGCCGCGATCAAGCAGATCGAGATCGCCGGCAAGTCCGTGACCGCCTTCCGCATCTCCTATGTCGGCGAGCAGGGCTGGGAACTGCACATGAAGTACGAGGACGGCCTCGCCGTCTGGGATGCCCTGCGCTCCACCGGCGCGATGGCCGTCGGCGTCGAGACCTATGCCAACTCGCGCCGCATGGAAAAGAGCCTGCGTCTGCAGAACGCCGACCTGCTCACCCAGTACAATCTGATCGAGGCCGACCTTGCCCGTCCGAAGGTCAAGGAAGCCGATTTCCGCGGCAAGGCCAAGCATCTGGAATACAAGGCCAGGCCCCACCAGCCCGCCATGCTGTGCACGCTGGTCATGACCGAGAACACGGACAGGAACGGCGTGAAGCGCTACCCGCTCGGCAACCTGCCGGTGATGGACCCGGAAACCGGCGAGGTCCTCATCGACGATCTCGGCCGCCGCTCCTACACGACCTCGATCGCCTTCGGCCCGACCATCGGTAAGAACATCGCGCTGGCCTACCTGCCGCACGCCTACTGCCAAGAAGGCCGCAAGCTCAACATCTCGTATTTCGACGAGATCTACCCGGTCGAAGTGGTCAGCATCGGCTACAAGCCGCTCTAC